>NZ_VPEB01000032.1:0-8401 GCF_013417415.1 Acinetobacter sp. YH12254
GGCCAGGCCTCAGCATTTTATTATGGTGATCCCCTGGGCGAAATGCGCCTGGTAAGCAGAGTTTTTGAAATGTAAGGCCTTTGAATAAGACAAAAGGCTGCCTCATCGCTAACTTTGCAACAGTGCCCATATTATTGAATCTAATCATATCTTGGACCAAAAAAATCTTTACTTATAATAATGAGTAAATATATACATCCGAATGACGACAAAATTACAAACTTGTAATTTTGTTAAGGTTTGTTCTCAAAAAAATAAATTAATACTATTTTAAAAAAGATAAATCGTTGCTGAAAAAGCTAGATTGCAATCGAGTTAATTAATTATAAATCAAAAACTTATATTGTATAAAATTAGTAACTCTTTGCTTTCTGCACTTATTATTTAATCAACGTTTCACGATTTTCATAAGCTAAACTAAATATAGTCGCCAATTTCAATTGAGTTATTTCCCGGCTTTTAAATACCGATATACCGCTTGGCGACTAATTCCAAATGCCTGGCCTAATGCCATTTTTGAAGGGTACTTCCCTTCCTTCCAGTCTTGTCGCAAAGCTTCAGCCTGATCAGGTTTCAATTTATGTACCCGGCCTTTGTACTTCCCTTGAGAAGAGGCAAGTTTAATTCCTTCCTTTTGCCGCTCTAAAATGATCTCACGTTCAAACTGTGCAAAAGCACCCATCAGTTGCAGCATCAAATTATCCATCGGGGTGGATTGGGCCGTAAAAGTAATATTTTCTTTTACAAACTGGATGGCAATCCCTCGTTTGACCAGTTTATCCACTTCAGTCACCAAATCTTTTAAGCTTCGCGCAAAACGATCCATGGAATGTACTATCACCCGGTCTCCTTCCCGGACATAATTCAACATTTCCTGAAATTTCGGTCGGTCGGTATTTTTACCTGAAGCACGGTCAACAAAAATCCGGTCGACTTCAATTCCCTCAAGTTGACGTCCCGTATTTTGCTCGACCGAACTCACTCGCACATAGCCTACTTTTTGGCCTTTCACTTTTTACGCCCCAATTGGATAAAAATGAACAATTTCGTAAATTATAAATCTTTAATACCAAAGTTACATGTTACTTATGATTAAAAAACATTTAAATGGTACATGTTTTTAAGAACTTTTAAAATGTAATTTTAGGGTATAGTCTAAAGTAACACCTTGAACTTTTGCAACAGTGCCCTTAAATTGCTATACACACCAATGGACCAAGCCGGTTCACGTTCTCTTGCATAACTGCAACTTTATTGAAGTTCACATGCTTCAAGATCGCTTTCATCGGCTCCGACATGCCTTCGGTTTCCGACAAATCCGAAATGTACTCTGACTGGTCTACATACTTATAGAAGTTGTTATCAGGGTGTTGTTCTTTAATGCTTTGCCAACATTGGGGAACCATCACAGAGACTGGTCTGATCAGGTTGAAATTATTGGCGATATTCAACCCATACAGGTCGAAATCGGTATACACCGCTACCGGACATTCTTCTGGCAGAACTTCAAGCAACTGATTGACTGACCGGCAGTTCTTACCATGCCCCCTGTAAAGGAATAGGCTGTCTTGCCATTCGAGTGGAACTTGCTGATACCAGTCCGAAATCCGTACAAGCATAGTGCCATTCTCAATAATGATCAGCTTCCTGATTTTTTCTACTGCAAGATGCTCTAAGGACACGGCTGTTGTCACGCCAGGATGTGCAATGTGCATCTCACCGGACTTTAACGGTAGTTGTGCATTGATCGCAGCAAACCAAAGCTGCTCACCGAAAACGCTGGCATTGCCAGACTTTTCATCTATACGATGATCAGCAAGCGATATTCGGTCTGCATTGGAGTCATACGTTACCTCTGGCTCCGTTTTTACATGCTTTCCGTACAGAACCCGAAGCACATCAAGATCTGATTCACTTAGATGCAGCTCACGTTTGATGATGCTGCCGATCTGCATGTCTTTGTTCAGCATTGTCCATGTCTTGTTAAGCTTCACCACTCTGGTTTTAAGCTGTAAAACCGTCTGAATGATTGAGAGTTCTCTTTGCCCTAAGCGCATTGCATCACCTTTCCGTTGCTGTCTTTGCGACGAAACACGATATCTGAAATGTAGTAGTTGCCATTATATTTAGCATCCGTTTCACCCACTAACTGCAACTCAAGATGGTTTGAGTGGTTGAGTTCAAACTCATACAGGAGGCGACTAATCCAGTATTCAAATTTGCATCCAGGCTCTAGGCGTATGTAGGCGTTCTTTGCTGATATTTCATTGATTGCCGGACTGCCAAAAGCGTCAAAGAAGAAAAATGCAGCTTTATCCAGAGGTGAGACTGCCTTCACTATCGTATGCGTTGCCTTCTCTACCGGTGGGCGTTTTTTTTCAACAACTGGACCATCTTTTTTAACACGCTTCTGATTGGCTGTCTGAGCTACCGCAGATAAAGTGTTCTCAAAATCCTCAAGGTAGATATCGGCACGAGCTTTCAGCTTGATAAGTGGTACACGACGGAAGCTATCAGGTGCCTTGTTGAAATCAATATCGGCATTCAGCGTCCGGTTGTTGGCAAAATGACGGTGCAGCGCATCAATCAGATTGATTCGCTCCTGGGTTTTTATGTCCTTTTTCCATTCAAAGAGTTGCTTGTCCAGTCGGTGATGGCTGTGGTTCATTTCTTCAATGGCTTCAAACACGCTTGGCTTGAGACGTTTGGAGATCACTCTCTGCAAGTCTGCATCACCTACCGCCAATTCATCCATCGTATTTGGTGAAAGGATTTCCAGTGCCGTAATTAGCATTTTGGCAGTCTTTAAGCTTTGTTCAGCCTTACGCATTTTCATGTCGTAGTTGTTGAACAGCGACAGATACTCAAAGCACTGATCGGCAAAATTGGTCATGTTCTCGCTGATATTGTTTGAAAGCTCAATAATCAGGTCACTTGCTTCAACCTTTAATACTTCGGCACTTTCCGGGTCCTCGACTTTTGACAAGGCATAGTCGGTACTCACCGTTTTGATACGATCAATCAGACCGCTAATGTCGGGTGCGGAAATGTTGCGTTTCTTTCTGTTTTTATAGAAATTCACAAACTCAATGACGAAGTTTCTTAGATGCAGCGTGTTTTTTTCTGCATCCAGATACCCAAGATCGCAAGACAGCAAATTATCAATCAAGGATTTGTTTGATTCATTGACCTGAATAGACGAACTGGTAAACATGATTGCTTCGGCAATAGCATCAATGTTTGCAGAGAAAACCTTCGCCCCACGTTCAGCCGGATTCACGAAGTCGATCATAGTAACTCGCCCTGCTCCACATCATCTGTTTGAGTGATATCAATCGCATTGTGTTCGGCAAGGTACTCAGCTTCATCGTAGAAAATCGACCAACGTGAAGTTGCCAAAAACTCAGTACCCACAACCCCAACCGGCACTAAATATTCGCGCTGTACCAAAAACTGAATAACACCGTTGATCTGGTCTTTCACTGTGCTTGCGGTCTTACCCAACTTTGCAGAGAGTTCTTTTAGCCCTTTTTGGACATGCTTGGACTTCTCCACTTCAACCAGGATTTCACCAGACGTAATTCTGTCGCCTCCAATCAGAGGTTCATTGCGCCCCCCTGCCTTTCTGAACAGTCGCAGCCAGTCCACAAGTGGCTCCATTTTGCTGACGTTTTCCTCAAACTGTTTGGTGATGACCTTTTTGATCTCAGGGTCACTTTCAATATCAAGGTAAATCAGGAAATACCCACCACCGCACGGTGTCTGAATACACTTTTTGCCTAGAAAACTAATATGGTTGTTTAGTTGATCTAAAAATTCGACATCATTCAAAAACTCAAAGTTCTCAAAATCACTCCACTGGTCAATTAGATAACCTTCTAATAATTTGGTCGCTACTTTTGTTAATCGTTTATCAGCCATTTAAAATTCTCCACTTTTTCCCTATTAGACTGGTTCTGCTGCAAGCAATGGGTTATCGCCTTCGATTTCCAGTGGAACAACAGTGCTGACACCATTGGCTCCAACAATGTAGAGATTCTTAAACTTGTGGTTAGAGGTTGAGTTTTCCGGTTGAGCACAGACCAGATAGATTTTGTTATGGTCCATCATGTCGAACAGCAAATTGGTGTTGATCGCATCAAAGTTGCCAATCTCGTCAAGCGGGATATGGATGTAGGTCGAGTTATCAGGGCATAACTTCCGTGACAATGCGAGGAACATGATCAGCACCAGAATACGTGACGTTCCTGTACTCCCTGCACTGGTAAAGTCGTTGTCAGTACGCAGCTCGGCAAGACGACCATTGTTCATCACGCTCATTTTCAGACGTACCATAGAGCGGATATCATCAGTATGTCCTTTGGTGCTTTCAATTGCCTTTAAGGTGTATTCACAGCAACGAATGAAATCCTCGCTCGGAATGGAGCTGCTTTGCATGTTTTCAAAGGATTGATAGTCCTCACACTGCAAAACAAACTGATTGAGCTGATCTAGGGTGTTCTTGTCATTCAGCACACTTTCCAGATTCATTGAGAAGTCAGTGAATGCCTTGAACTTGTTGCTACGGTTCAGGTAGCCAGACAGTTCCGTAGATACGCTCTTTAAACGCTTATTTAGATTAAGGATTTCCTGAATATAGTTACGCAACTGAGCCGATTTATTACGGAAAATGTTTGTGACTGCATCATGCTTTTTCGGCAAGTCGTAGTCCATGATGCTTTCGATGGTAGACATGGAGTTAATGGTGTTCATGGTTTCACTGGTAGTCCCCATACTCTCCATCTTTTCCTCAAACAGCTTGAACAGAGAGAAGGCTTCATATTTGCGCAGTAATGCCTTAGAAGCGTTTGTCTGCAAGCGTAATTGATAAATCTGTTTCTTCTGTGTATCAGCCAACGTACCCAGATCACGAGAGAAGCTGTCGAAGCTTAAAAACTCAGGTCGATCTACCTCTACCAATAGGATATCGTCATCGAACAGGTTTTCGATTTCACGCCCCTGTTTATCCAGCTTTTTGATTTTCTCCCTGAAATCTTGTGCACTCGCTTCAAGATTGTCCACTCTTGTACGAAGGGAGGTTCGGACTTGTTCAAGCTCACTTTCCAGTTTGGAAAGATTGTGGCTGTATTCAGATACAAGTTTCAGAGCTTGGTTCATGTCCTCGATATGGTTCTGCTTGTACTGATAGTGGTTTTTCTTCCACATATCGTACTCAGCCAAAATGCTTTCATAGCCTTTGACTTTGGTGTGCTGTGCAATCGCAGCCTTGATCTTCATTTCTGCCTGTTTCAGGATATTTTCATCCACGCCTTGCTCACGCAGTTTGCTGTGATACAGGTTGGTCAAATCATCCATCTTGGCTTGATAGCTGCTCTCTAGCTGCTTTTCCTTTGTGGCAATCAGGTCAAGCTTGATACGCAAGTCTGCATAGGACGCATCATAGCTCTCCTTTAAGCCATTTTTTTCAAGCATGTTGGCTGATCGAAGCTCACCACGTTTCTTCGGCTCAATCTGATTGTTGAAAGTTTGCAGCTCGTATTTCGCTCTATTTACAGCTTCTTGCTCAATACGTGTAGCTTCTGCCTTCTTCGCTTTCAGCTCTTTCTCAGTCTGGTCATAAACCTGTCGGGCTTGCTGCTTCTCGTTTTGCAGGGTATTTAACTCATTTTCGAGTTTAACAACTGCAATATTGGTCTCGTTGATCTCTCTATGGATGGACTGAGCCAGATGCGATTGCTTGTCGTACTGCTCAACCAAAGAAGCCGTGTAAATCTCGGCATCTTTCAGACGTATTTGTAGTTGCTCAAGACTGTCGGCTTCCCCTGGAATCTCCAACTTGTTCAGGTCTATTTCAAGACCATAGAGGCTTAGCGCATTGGCATTCACGCCAGTTTGCCAGACAGGGTTCAGGTTGGTTTTGAAGAAAAGCTCAGGATTGATGACCTTCGCAATGGTAGTACGCCAGTCCACATCTTCATTCGGTGCATCATTCAGGAACCGTAGCAAGGTGTCTTTCTGGAACAGGGTTGTACGCAGATTCTCTTCTGACTGCTTGGCTTTCTCAAGCTTGGCTTTTAATCCATTAAGATCATACTGCGCCTTGTTTTGATCAAAATTAAGTTGTTTAAGCTTGTTTTGAGCCGCTTTCAATTCGTCAGACTTTGCAGACAAGGTATTCTCTTTGACTTCATAAGCCAACTTGAGGCGCTGTAGCTGTAGGTTTTCTTCATCCGTAAACAGTGTTGATTGGTGCATGCGCTCCATAGCTGCTGACTGGATATCCAGAAGCCTTTGACGTTCACTGGAAATTTCTTGATCAAGAATTTGGAGCTGTTCAGCCTGTTTGCGCTCAAGCTCTTTCACCTTGAGATCAAAGCGGTTTCGCAACTGGTTGATTGCCTCCTGAACCTCGTTAGATTCAGCATTAAGGGCTTCACTGGATGCCATTTTTTCACGAAGCAAATCTGCTGAATGCTTGTCGTACTCGCGGTTGATATTTTCGTAGCTTTCAGTCAAAAACTGTTTGTATTTCTTCGCTTCTTCAATCTCGTTGAAGTAGTGCGCACGTTTCTTATATTCCTGTTCCATGACGGAAATATTCATGTCTTGATAACGTCTTTCCGCAACTTCAATATCATGAATTGCCTGTTTAAAGTTACCTGCAGACTTTTCTTTTACTGCAATCAGCTCTTTGACTTGTACAATCTGGTTATTCAGGTTACGGACTGTCTCATTCCCTTTGTTCTTTACCGCATAGATTTCATGCTCTATCGAACTGATCTGCTGCTCGTAGTTCACCACATGGTCCCGGAGTACCAACAGGTGTGCATGAAGCGCATTAAAGGAGGCTAAGACCGCATTCTTTAACTGAATGCCAGAGATAATCTTCTGCTTTTCCGATTGAAGGCTTTGTAGGGCTTTCACATCATTGATGGTTGCTAACCAATCTGCGGTAGAGGTTGGTTTTGTTTTGATTTTCTCGTTGTCCAAATACGCTTCAATTAACATGGTTTTGAAGTTTGAGACAACATTGTTCTGGTTAATCGTTACCTGGGTCAGATTGCTCAGGAATTTTAGCTGTTGTTTGCTTCCAGACAGTGAATAGCGGTTGCATAAATCACGAAGGTTTCTTTCACCTGTCAGTCGTGATTTATCTGCAGTCAGCGTATAGATATATTCAGGGATGCTGTCGATCTGACGGCTCACATCAACGCCAGATTTATAAACCTGATCAAATACGTCTTTCACATTCTGAGAAAGACCCAAGATTTCCAGACTGCTCTCACTTAATAGCGTATCTTCCGCGCATCCATCAACAAATCGGTAGTTGTGCTTGCCCTGATTATTATTGCGATACAGCACCACACACTTTGTACCTGAGTGAGCAAGGTATTCAAAAATCACCATGCTTCGACTGCTCGGCAAATAGTAGTCTACGAAATTTTTCTTGTTTGCAGCTTTCTCTATTAACCCATTTGGTGAGGCACCAAAGAAAATAGGAATCAGGTTCAGGAATGAGGTTTTCCCTGCACCGTTGATACCGGTAATGTTTGTATGACCACCACTAATATCAACTCGGAATAGTTTAGATGAAAGAAAAGAATCATAAAGAATGATTGACTGTAAACCTTTCATAGAGGTTTCTTGAGGGTTAATAATACTCATTATATACCTTTTATAAATATTCATAAGTCTAATGGATACTTCAATTTTAAATAAAAACTGTAACTTTCCCTGATCTTATACTTTTATTAAATATAATGGCGGTTATCCGACATAGACACCAACATATCAAACCGTCCGCTAAGAAAATTGCAAAAGCGCATATTCTAAAAGCGGACATTTTTACTTTGGAGAAACCGGACATTTCTACTTTGGGCTTACAACACTTGTATATTAATTGAAATATCAGCAACTTATTAAAATCAGAAAAATGCAAAAATGAGCAAAAAGCCGATTTTGAAACAAGTCGGCTTTTTTATGAGCAGTTTTGATAGTTCTTGCCAATAATTCTGTATAGAAAATGATCAATTTTGGCATTTTCCCAATGTTCTCAGCTCTTCCAGGGCGAAAACTATCCCCAATTACTGTGGATGAAATTTAGGCTATTTTGTACGCCCTGGCGCACAACAATCTCGGCTCTTTGCGGCTACCTGGAACAGTGGAATTTTCCTATGATGAAGCCATAGAGAACAGGATGTTCCAAACAACAAGAATAAGAAAGATCGCACCAGGAACGTGAGGTAAGACAGGAGTCATACTTAGCAACCCAATATGAAAAACCCCGGCAGGATGCCGGGGTTTTTTATTGCCTATCCTTTCTCATTTGCAAAACAAACATAATGCCCCTAAAATATAGACTATAATCTATATTTTGGTTGTGGTATGTGGACAGTCATTA
>NZ_VPEB01000033.1:0-7425 GCF_013417415.1 Acinetobacter sp. YH12254
GATCAGGCGAGGCTTTAGGAGAAGCTGCAACTTCTCCAAAAAGCTTGAAAATCATTACAAAGCCTTTGATTTAGCGTTCTTTTATATCAATAATGGATTCGTTTAATGCCAGCATACTTTTTGAAACACCACCAAAAAATTTAACATAAAATCTCATATACGAAATTCGGGTGTTAGAACCCATTCAAAGTGTACTCATCAGTACACTTTGAAATTTTGATATAAAAAATTTAACATAAAATCTCTTATACGAAATTTCAGCTCGATGCTTTGAAACATGGCTTTAGCCATGTTTCAAAGTCGGGCAACTTTGCGCTTGCTGTAATCTGATCAGTAATGAGAAAAACCAAGCAAAGTACCGATCATCTAGTATTTTTTAGGGTCGATCTGACACCAGTCATAGGTTTTTTCTTTGACGTTATTTGGTTGGAATGAGTAACACGGCTTTTTCGTCATGATTCTGACGAGTGTTTCTCCATCATCAACTTTGATTTGAAGTGCATATTGTTCTAATGCTTTCTTATCTGCTCTGCGCTGTTGAATTTCATCAAGGCTTGGAACATACAAAAATATAGCCAAAAGCAATACGAGAACCAAAGCCACAAAAGTACTGGCAAAAAACAGGATAAATTTTGCATTTAGTTTAGCTGTAACTTGGTTTAAATGCTGAATACTGTTGTTCAATGCGCCTGTATGCTTCTTATTTGCGTTTTCTAGCGACTTTTCAGCCTTATTGAGCACTCCGCTAGCCACTTCGTTGTAAAACGTCTCTAATCGCTTGTTATCGTCTGCTATGGCTTCTCTGTATTCCTTCATAGATGCCAATAGAATATATAACTGATCGTCTAGGTCTAAATCATCATTTTGGTTACTCATCGTGACCATCCATCATTATCTAAATCTCGTGATGCCTTACGATTTGCTTGTTCGGCTCGTTGTTTATCTAATTCTTGCTGTCGCTTCATTTCCGCTTGGCGTTCCAGTTCTAGGCGTTTGCTTTCTTGGTTCTTCTGCCATTGCTCAAAACCTTGATCGACACGGTTTAAACCACGCTGTAAAACGCTCTCTTTCTGCTGTTTCTGTTGGTCAAGTTGTTGGGTATTCTGCTGTTTGACGTTGTCATTGAAACGGCTAATTTCAGTGTCTATGCCTTGTCTGCGTAATTGAGTGACTTTGGTGCCTTCATGGATGGTGGCTTGTAGTCCGTTGTTCTGATCGGCATAGCTGCGGTGATCTATTTTTTCTCGGTAGCCTGCACGTTCCAATGCTTTATTGGCTAACTCTGCCCATGTTTCTCTAATTTGCTTAATGTCTTCTTGGGTTGTCCCCATACCAAGGCTTTTTCGTTTGGCGTTGCTGAGTTCAATATCGGTTTTGGTGGTCAGAGTGAGTTTTTTGTCTGCGTCCAATTCGGCTTTTCGGGTTGTGAGCATGATATGGGCGTGATGGTTTTTATCATTACCGCCTTTACTCGGTTCATGGATGGCTAAATCTGCGATTACGTCATAGCGATCAACTAAGGACCTGGCAAAGTCTTTTGCCAAGTCCTTACGTTGATCAGCGTCTAATTCATCAGGCAGGGCAATCACCCATTCTCTAGCGGTTCGGGCATCTTTGCGGTTCTCGGTTTTTTCTGCCAAGTTCCAAAGTTCGCCACGGTCAATTTCAATATCTAAATTAGAGATAATTTCAGAATGGGCGACACCGTCTTTTCTCGTAAAGTCATGGGTCAGCCCTGTGCGTTCATCTTCTAGTTTTTCACCTGCACGATAAGCACTTGATGCAACCGCAGTTCGTCCTGAACTTCGGTTAACTGTTTTAGTTGAACAATGATAGATTGCCATGCAGTCGCCTTGAGATGCTTTTGCTTTTAAAAAATTGCGTAGCAGTTTTTTGGGGTTAAGGGGATACCCCTTACGCAAACTTTGACTTGGATGAAATCCAAGTCGTAAGTGCCATTTCATGAAAAACACGATAGCATATAGCCCGCTTGAATTTCAATTCATAGGGTTTTATGCTTGAGTGGTTTTCTATATCCCGAAATTAACCGTTATGACAAAATCTGCTGAAAATATCGAAAAGAAAATTGAAGCCCAATTAGAAAAGTTGAAACAGTTAAAAGCTCAAAAACAGGCTATTGATGCAAGAGAAAAAACCAAGCAAAAGGAACAAGAAAGAAAGGACGATACAAGACGTAAAATTTTGCTCGGTTCTTACTTAATTAAAAAGATGCAATCTAATGAAGCCAATAAAGAAAAAATACTCGCTGAACTCAACGAATATTTAACAGAAAATAGAGATAGACAGCTTTTTGATTTGCCCGATATTGAAGCCTAATTTTTCTTAGCTGTTTGGTTGTTCTGTTCGGCTTGATACTCGGGAATGAGCGTATTTAAAACCTTTTGAATATTGTCTTTGTCCTCTATCTGCAAATTATCTCGATAGTAAATTAAGTCCTGTATTTTGCTTTCCATCTGCATTTTTTTGGTGGGTTCTGCATTTTTGGATATTCGAGATAATAGGAAGATATAACCGCATATATTTTCCCTCGCAATTTCATAATTTACGATGTCGAGGTATTCAACGGTCACATGTTTTAGATCAGTTGATAGGTTGTTTAATTTAATCATGGCTGAAATCCTGATTTTTCTAATATTGGATAAAGCTCTCTGAATTTTTCAGGCTCTAAAAGCATATCTGCTATACGGATAGCAAATTGTTGGTAGCTTTCTGTACCTTGTGAATATTTCCCCATTTCAGGCATTTCTGACATTTTATTGGCAAATAAATGGCGTTGTGCATCGGTCATTTTGACAAAAAAGTCAGGTGTGTTTGGGTCACGCTTAGAATCTAATTTTTTCGGCTGTGATTTTTGCTTAAACTTAAATGAAAAACCAATAATTGAACGACCACGTTTGTGTTGTTCATACTCTGCTTTTATATCTGTGTACTCATTAATTTGATCAATGGCAAGGTGTAAAACTTTTTCTTTAAATTGCCCCATTCTCTTGTATTCGTTGGGTTCTATGCCTAATTTTAATCTTAGCTCTTCTAGCTCTACCATAGTCACTTTGCCTGTACTACGCCATGCGATAAGCAACTCATACAAGCGTATAGCGTAAACACTAGTTAAACTGCTGACTTGCTCTAGTTCATAACTGGTGAAGTGTTTTTCTAAATTTGTAATCAACGGTACAACATCATCAGAAAACTTAATACGAACAAGAGCTTCATTTTCTACATAAGATATTCGTTGTACCCATCGACTTATTACATTCTCAATGTTGCCCTTTTGAGTCAGCTTTTGATAGCTAAATCTACGATCAAATAGGCTTTTGCAAGCATCTTTAAGAACTTTATAGGCTGTATTTCTATGAACATTGAAATGGTTGATATAGCTTTCAGCATGAATCGTCAAATCTTTATCATTGGGTGTATTTGATTGCCTAGCTTCAAGTATGGCTAACAGTATTAAACGTTGTTCTGATAGGTCTAAATTATAACTGGCATTTATTAGTGCATTATCTTTAACGACTAGTTCCTTTTTCATAAGCACACATGTTTTTTAAATATATAAGTACACTCTATTTTATTGAGTGTCACTTTGCAAGATAAAGGTGTACTTATTGCAAGATAAAGGTGTACTTATTGCAAGATAAAGGTGTACTTATTGCAAGATAAAGGTGTACTTATTGCTATTTTTATTCTTATATATCAATTAATTGTAGAGGCTAAAAATTAAAAAATTAAAAAATATTAAAAAGAGGGGAGTGCTTAAAACTGCCCTATGTACTCGCTAAAGCTCGTACTCTATTGAAGCTCGTTCCTCGCTTCATGGGGCAGTTTTTGGTTAATCCTGTTTATGAAATCTAAAAGCAAAAGCATTGGTAATGTATTCGCTTCGCTCATACTTTTTGAAAAGCAAAAGCTCCAAAGTTCGCACCCATTCGGGATGCTCTGTAACTACCGTTTAAAATCGAAAGGGAGCTTGTAATCAGAGAAAAAGCGAGGTCGAAATTTTGATGATGCTCAATCGCTCGTAGACACTCGCTCGGTTCTTATTATCTAGGTTTTAATTATTTACTGGAGCTAATCAAAGTTGTGAAACATTGATGAAATATTAGTCGTGGAACGTGAAGAATCATAAAAAAAGCCCGAGCATGACGTTTCGGGCTATTAAGTATTGACTATAACATTGAAAGATAATGAAAATATCTAAGCATTTCGGATAAGGTGTATTATGTTAATTTTAGAAAATCTTCACTACTATTATTTTAAAATAAGCCTTATATCCAAGCATAAAACAAGGTTGTCTAGACTTCTTTTAACAGTAAAGTTATCATAAAACTGAATTTTATTTTTTAGGTAAGTTTATGCATTCTATCCGCATTCGTTAAGACACAACTATTTGCATAGTGACACTATTTTATAATGGTGGGCTTTTGTTGTGTCTTTAAGAATATATGCGGATATATAAAGTAAAAGTATGCTTAATTTATAAGTATGCTTTTAGTGCATAGTTTCCAGTTATAACTTAATTGACTAGCTATTTGTCCACCCTGTGGATGAATAGCTTTTTTTTTGGGAGGACACTGTGATGCTAGCTTTTGTTTTCACCTAAATCCTGTTTGCTGCATAAAAAATTTCAAGAGCTAAACAGGAGTAAATAAAAATGAGTTTAATTATTAAAGCGAGAAACATACGCTTGGATTATGCTGGGCGTGATGTTTTGGATATTGATGAATTGGAAATTCACTCTTATGACCGTATTGGTCTTGTGGGTGATAACGGAGCAGGAAAGAGTAGTTTACTCAAAGTACTTAATGGCGAAATTGTTTTAGCCGAAGCGACATTACAGCGTTTTGGTGATTTTGCACATATCAGCCAACTGGGCGGAATCGAAATAGAAACGGTCGAAGACCGGGCAATGTTATCTCGCCTTGGTGTTTCCAATGTACAAAACGACACAATGAGTGGCGGAGAGGAAACTCGTGCAAAAATTGCTGCCGCATTTTCCCAACAAGTACATGGCATTCTAGCGGATGAACCAACCAGCCACCTTGATCTCAATGGAATAGATCTACTTATTGGTCAACTTAAAGCATTTGATGGAGCATTACTTGTTATCAGTCATGACCGATATTTTCTTGATATGGTTGTAGACAAGATATGGGAGTTAAAAGACGGTAAAATTACGGAATATTGGGGTGGTTACTCGGATTACTTGCGTCAAAAAGAAGAAGAGCGACAACACCAAGCCGTAGAATATGAGCTGATGATGAAGGAACGGGAGCGATTAGAATCTGCTGTGCAAGAAAAACGCCAGCAAGCTAATCGATTAGACAATAAGAAAAAAGGAGAAAAATCCAAAAACTCTACCGAAAGTGCTGGACGACTTGGGCATGCAAAAATGACTGGCACCAAGCAAAGAAAACTGTATCAGGCAGCTAAGAGTATGGAAAAGCGTTTGGCTGCATTAGAAGATATTCAAGCACCAGAGCATTTGCGTTCTATTCGTTTTCGTCAAAGTTCAGCCCTAGAACTGCACAATAAGTTCCCGATTACGGCAGATGGTCTGAGCTTAAAATTTGGTAGCCGTACTATCTTTGATGACGCTAACTTTATAATACCGCTTGGCGCTAAAGTCGCTATAACTGGATCGAATGGAACAGGGAAAACGTCCTTGTTAAAAATGATATCAGAACGTGCTGATGGATTAACCATATCTCCAAAAGCTGAAATTGGCTACTTTACACAAACAGGATATAAATTTAACACGCATAAATCTGTGCTCTCCTTTATGCAGGAAGAGTGCGAGTACACAGTTGCGGAAATTCGTGCAGTATTGGCTTCAATGGGGATCGGAGCGAATGATATTCAAAAAAACTTATCCGACTTATCGGGAGGTGAAATCATCAAACTGCTTTTATCCAAAATGCTTTTAGGAAAATATAATATTTTGCTTATGGATGAACCAGGAAACTATCTTGACCTAAAAAGTATTGCCGCATTAGAAACAATGATGAAGTCCTATGCAGGAACTATTATCTTCGTATCTCATGACAAGCAATTGGTCGATAATATTGCTGACATTATCTACGAGATCAAAGACCACAAAATCATCAAGACTTTTGAGAGAGATTGTTAATGATAGCCAATCTAATCCGAACATTAATTATTGAACTCTTTAAAGGAAATTAAAAATGACAATTCAAGATATTCAATCACTTGCTGAAGCACACGGCTTGTTGCTTACGGACAAAATGAATTTCAATGAAATGGGCATTGATTTTAAGGTCGTTTTTGCTCTTGATACAAAGGGGCAACAATGGTTGCTGCGTATTCCTCGTCGTGATGGCATGAGGGAACAAATCAAGAAAGAAAAACGCATTTTAGAATTGGTAAAAAAACATCTTTCTGTAGAGGTTCCTGATTGGAGAATTTCATCTACAGAATTAGTGGCTTATCCCATACTTAAAGATAATCCTGTTTTAAATTTGGATGCTGAAACCTATGAAATAATTTGGAATATGGACAAAGATAGCCCGAAATACATAACATCTTTGGCAAAAACCTTATTTGAAATCCATAGTATTCCTGAAAAAGAAGTTCGGGAAAATGATTTGAAAATTATGAAACCTTCAGATTTAAGACCTGAAATAGCAAACAATTTGCAGTTAGTAAAATCTGAAATTGGTATAAGTGAGCAATTGGAAACCCGCTACAGAAAATGGTTGGATAATGATGTTCTATGGGCAGATTTCACCCAATTTATACATGGCGATTTATATGCTGGGCATGTACTAGCTTCAAAGGATGGAGCTGTTTCAGGCGTTATTGATTGGTCAACAGCCCATATAGATGACCCAGCGATTGATTTTGCTGGGCATGTAACTTTGTTTGGAGAAGAAAGCCTCAAAACTCTAATCATCGAGTATGAAAAACTAGGGGGTAAAGTTTGGAATAAACTATATGAACAGACTTTAGAAAGAGCAGCGGCCTCTCCTTTGATGTATGGTTTATTTGCCTTAGAAACTCAAAATGAAAGCCTTATCGTTGGAGCAAAAGCTCAGTTGGGAGTTATATAATTTAAAAATATGATTGCTGAGAACTGCCTTGTTTTGAAACTTGGTTGGCTTTAATTAGTTTTTAGTATTCTTTATAGAAAATGCCTCGATCAAGGGGCATTTCTAACAATCATTTAACATAAAATTTCATATACGAAATTCGGGTGTTAGAACCCATTCAAAGTGTACTCATCAGTACACTTTGAAATTTTGATATAAAAAATTGGTGGTGTTTCAAAAAGTATGCTGGCATTAAACGAATCCATTATTGATATAAAAGAACACTAAATCAAAGGCTTTGAAATGATTTTCAAGCTTTTTGGAGAAGTTGCAGCTTCTCCTAAAGCCTCGCCTGATT
>NZ_VPEB01000034.1:0-7038 GCF_013417415.1 Acinetobacter sp. YH12254
GTTGAATTTCTTTGTCAGACATAGTGATCAGCATCTATATTTTATATCCAGTCCATGGTGATAAAAACCATCATAAACCAGACATTTTTATTGGTGAGAATATAGACACTTTAAATGGGTTCTAACATTGGGAATTCGTATAACGTGTATTATGTTAATTGTAGGAAAACTTGAAAAGGCCACCTGATTTAATCAAATGGCTTTTCGTATTTTAAATAAATTTATTAAAACTTATCTACACTCGCTTTATAAACAACATCACCTTTTTCATTCAAAATTTTGTAGTCTAAATAAGCGGGTACAAGCACCATTGAACGACGTTGATCTCTTTGAACAATGTAGTAAGCATCACCCTGCATATTTTTGCGGATTAAATCTCCACGTACAATTTCCAATTCCTGTTCTTGAGTTAATGGGCCTATTTTAAAAGAACCTAAACCATCATCATATCTTAAATGATCTGAATTAGAAGTTACTTGCATGGAAGCTTCAAAGATGTTTTTCCCTTGTGGTTTGTTCCAACTGTAGAGGTATGCCACAGGGCCATTATGTGATTTTTGATCAATGTTAAATGGTACTTTGATGTACTCAACTTCTTTAATATCTTTAGTTGCCTCTATTACTTTTGGAAGCACAGAAACTCTTGCTTTTTCCATTTTTAATACTGGGTTATTTTCCATAAGTACATCCATATCTTTAAACAATCTATGAGAAGATATATTGTCTAAAGGGAAGTTATTTTCACGATCTACATTATTTGTATCTTTAATCTTTAATACTTTTTCTTTTAATTCATATAATTCTAAAAAATCACCATCAACTGTTCGGAATGCACTACGGTCAGGTACTTTTACTTCCTCAACATTGCTAACAGTCAGGCTATTGGCTATATCTCTCTCAAATTGTTTAGCTTCTTCTGATTTTGTAGATGTTGGTTCTTGCGTTGTTTCAACATCGGAGCTACCACAACCAACCAAAAAGAAACCTAAACTTGTAACTAATAAAGAATTTTTTAGAAAATTCAACTTATTCATTTTTAATCAACATATAAAGTAGTGTTAAGCAAATTAAATATAACCGAAGGAATTAATATTTAAAACCTTAAAAAATACATTTTTTCATTGACTTAAATATACCTGATACTAGCCAAAATCTATAATCAGTAAATCAATAAAAGAAGAATTGGGATCGAGCATGTATTTGGTCGTTTGAAAATCTTCAAAATCGTTGCTGAGCGATATTGCAACCGAGGCAAAAGACTAGGGTTTAGATTTAATTTAATTGCTGGAATCTATAATTTGGAACTGAGTGAAAAACGACTTATGAAAGAAGTCTCATGTACTTTGATTTACTTTTCATATATTGTTTTTAAAAGTAGGTTATAAGTAAAGCAGAGAAAGCAATGAAAAAGTCATTAAGTTTATTGGGTTTAGTTTTTGTATCAGCTTTATCAAATGCAAGTGAGCTTGGGGATCAGTTACTTTGTAAAAACTTAGAATTTCAACACACTAATGCTAAATCTATTGTGGTTAATAATCCTGATTTTGCCAAATTGTTTTCATCTAAAACTAGCGGTTGGATCAACAAGGAAAAATATAACTCAACATATCCATCAATCAATAAAGCAGGTATCTCTAATGTAGATGGCTTGCCTGTTATACGTGTTGCTCTGGGATATGATGAACGTAGAGGGGTAGATCGAAAGGGTATTAACCGTATCTTCACTAGAACTGTTGTTCGAGGCGATCTAGATGTAATAAAAAACACATTGGAAGATCCAAAAAAATTCAACTTAAACTATAAGTTTAATAAACACACTTATCAGAAGAATAGAAATGGTCGCTATATGTACTATGCGGCTCAACCGTATAGCAATGGATTAACAGTTGTTTCTATGATTCAAACTGGCTCTGGAACAGGTCAAATTCATATAACGTGTGGTGTATATGACAAGAGTATTGATTACTTACTCAATAACGATCCTCACTTCTTGAATGTTCCACAACAGTAAAAAAGTTATGTCTAATCAAGCCTGAACTAATATACATTACTCACTGAATAATGGTTAAATTAAAGTTATTATAGTTCTATTTAAAAATCCCAATACCTAATTGGGATTTTTAATTTTTAGATTTAACATAAAATCTCGTTATACGAAATTCAAATTCAAGACAGAAAAAATCCCGACAGAATGTCAGGATTTTTGTTGATTTTCACTATTCCATATCTATTCTTTAATTACATAAATACCAATCTGACTTTTTATCCCAAATGATTCTACCAGCCTCTAAATATATATTTTGAAAATGGGCTGATGGAATAGCTTTTACACTGCCATAATTCTGTTTTACACCACGAATAGATAGTTTTAGTTCTTGGCTATTAGTCGGTATACTCTCAAGATTACCAACAACAACACCTTCGAATTTTTCGTATTGTTGCTGACCGAATACTTTTATATTATTTGGAATATTTATGATCGTATCTTTACAAATTGATCGTCCAATATCTTTTTGTGAAGGTTTCTTTCTTGAATTTATAATTGCGGTACGCCTTGCTTCTTCAGCTCTTTGATTTGCTTGAGCTCGCTCTGCTGCTAGACGATACTCTCGCTGGGAATTAAGAATTGATTGATACTGGCTAGGTGTTAAAGTGTAAATTAACATATTTGCTGTAGCAAAGTTTCCACTTGAATTAATATTTAGTTTTGGGACTTTTACTTCAGCTCCCCAAAGTACTTTAGAATTTTTTGTACATGTATATAGCCCCTTTTGGCGGTCATAAATATTTGCCGCTGTAGAGTCATTAAATGAATTAAAAGTCCCTCCATCTATTGATTGACAGTACAACTTTAAAGTATCGACAGGAATCTCAATTTCTTTTGTAATCCATTGATCCTTTATATCTGGAGTTTTATAAGCATATGGTCCTCTAAAATTAGTACTTTTATTTACTAGTTCATGTACATCTTTGTATTTTGAAATATTTTCAATAGATACTTTTTTATCATAGTCTTTGAAAATTAAATGAGCTGTGGTTGAACAACCTGACAAAGCTAATGCGACACCGCATAAAAATAATTTTTTCACGAATTATCCCGTTTTAAACAAATAAATTTTTATTAAAAATATATAAATATCAATGTATAAATTTTAACAAATATTATTATTTATATGCAACTAGGTGAGTAGTTACCAATTTTTTAGATATTGAACCGTACCGGGTTTGTCGGAGAGTCAATATTCTGAGAGACTATCCCGATGACAAAATTAAAATATACCCCTGAAATCAGAGAAAGAGCGGTTCAATTATTGATTGAATCTGAAAAAGATTATCCTTCTACTTGGGCTGCAATCACAGCAATTGCGCCTAAGATTGGTTGTACTCCTGAAACACTTCGTGCCTGGCATCAAAAGCATTTATTGCAATGTCAAAACACGATAATGACTCTAATAAACCTGAAACTAGTGGCACGGCTCGACTTTTAGAAAAAAATCGTGTTCTAGATGAAGTATTTAGACTAGATGGAGAGAACCGAGCAATGTTTGCATTTGCTCTTTCTCTTAGTGAAAACTCAAATACAGACTATCAACCTGACGATGCACGTAAAGTGAAAAATCCTATAAATACAATGATGAATTGTGATTTAGCACTACATGAAACTGCTAAGTTTCTAAGAGAAAGTGAGAATATCTTAAACGAAACTCTTTTCTTGAAAGAAAAAAAAGAAAATTCTTAAATCTAAAAAAAGAGTTTCTACAAAATTGGTAACTATTAGATAATTTATATTTGAATAGATAGGTTACCCCAAGATAACCTACCGGAATATAGAGTGGTTTGCCTGATGGCAGACATAAGGACCCGCCTTTAGTTAATAAAAGCCCGACGAATAGGGCTACATGCAGCAAAAGAGGTTATTTTTTTTCATGAGGTAGAAGGTAGTTAGCATCATAATACTTAAAGCCAGGATAGGTTACATTCACACCTAAGTTGAGTTTGAACTCGCGGAGTTCTTTATTAATCCAGTTTTTAAATATAAGCTGATTTTCTTCTGTATTGCCCCGACTTTGTATAAATGCATTCTTACCAAATTGGATGATGCCTTTACGCAAAGTCGCATCCTGTAGATCACCTATCCAACTAGCATATTCGTGCCCTTTTATTGATAAAGGCTTAATAATCAGCTTGTTTGTAAACGGTGCATAATAAAGATGAACACTATATTCAACACCTGCTTTATCAATTAGCGCACCCTTAGGATTTCTCATAATATTTGTATTTGTGGAAAGCACATTGCCATATACAATAAACATCGGATGTACTTTGGTATCAATTTCGCTGACCGGGTCGCCTTTAACCTTATATCCCGCCTGGGTGACTACAGCCATAAATTTCTTTTTAAATTCAGCATCACTTCCAAAAGGAAAATACGGAACCGGCAAATCGCATTCTCTGTATGTATAATCATTGGATAATTGAGACTGACATGCCGTATTTACCTCAGAAAGAACTTCTTGAGTTAGAGTTCTAGCATGGGCAGAGATTGAAGGAACCCCTAAAAGAATAGTCAAAATAACAGATAATTTATTCATAGTTTTCTCTGATTTATAAGAAATTTTAATGAAGTAGGAACTTATATATTAGGCTGTAATACTACACAAAATTAAGCTTCTTCTAAATAGCCACCAAAATTCTCAACCCACATAAGCATCTTTTGATGGCCCTTTTCATACGAGGGTGAGTAATAAAGTATGAAACTAAAAATATAGATATTCTATAAATTAATGATTATTAGACCCCGTGCGAAAGTATGCTTTTACCTAATTTTTGAATCCGCTAAAACCTTATAAAATATAGCTTGCGGCTGTTTAAATTTTGACTAACGCAAGAGAGGTCTATTCATTAAACAATGGAATATAAGATCCACCAGGATTCAGATCTCAGCTTCAAACACGCAAAAGCCTAACAAGAGGTTAGCTTTTTTATGTCTTTAATTCGTTATTCCTAGCAGGTAAAACAATCATATGCCTTATCAGAACTTAAATATTATGTATGACTTCGGATCAATCGACGTAAAGGTCATAGAGATTTTTGAGCAAGATAATAAAATTAATTTTCCTTTAAGTTATAAAAAGCTGATTGCTTCCCACAATGGGGTGCAATTTATTGAGAATAACTTTGAATATTCTGATTCTAACAATGAAGTTGGAGAATCTAGCATAGCCTTTTGTTGTTTTGGACAAGGGGTAGGAGGTGATCATATTGAAAACTGTCAAGATCAGGATATATATGGCCATGATAAGATAGTCGTCTTTGGACTAAATGGTTGTGGTGACTATATCGGATTTGACTACAGATCTGACGTTAATAATCCGAAAGTAGTTCTTATGTACCATGATCAATATATCAAGGATCAACATGGACAGCCTAAATTAGAATTGATAGAAGTATGTGATAGTTTTGATAATTTTTTGAACTTACTAAGATAGCTTAAATTATTAGCCTGAGACTATATTTAACATAAAATCTCATATACGAAATTCAGTAGCCAAAAGTAGAAATGTCCGCTTTTAGAATATGAATTTGGTGTTATTGCTAAAGCTCGTGGCATGACTCAAAATCGCTAAAGAAGCAGGGATTGGGGTGAGGCACTCCACAAAGTCCTACGTCAGGATTAAGCACCACGTTTTGATACGATTAATCGTGTAGTGAATGCTTTAGGCAGCAGAGGTATTGAGTTCTTTAATATGCAGTTCAACGACTGTCATCAGGTTCTCAAATCCCTCAGTTTCCCCGGTATTCATCCGAGCCAACTCGGTCGAGTAGCTCGGATTATGATGCCTACTTTTAAAGAGGCCCCCCCCACGATCAGTAAGCAGTTCTAGGGAACTTATGACGACCTGGGGTGGACTGAGTCCGTTTTACCCAATCTTCCGGATATTCTTGACTGTAAGAATCATAGTAATGACCTGACCAATATTCCTGATTGTATTCTTGGCATTCGTAATCTTGAGAAAAGTTGTGGGTGCTTTGTTGCGCTACAGCATGTTGTTGAAGTGTATTTTCAGCTGTTTTTTCCGCCTGATCTAAAGTCATGAAAATATCGAGCAAGGCTTGACGTTGTTGATGATTCAGAAGTTTTGCGCTTTCGACAATCAGTTGTTTAGCGAGGTTTTTTGGCATGCATGGGTTTGCATCATTGAATTTAGTATGCATAGCAGTTTCCTAGATAAGAGTTTAATTATCTCCATCGCTTCTCACGGCAATGGAGGCAACTTAACAGGGGTGAGAATACTGAATCTAGGATCAGCCAGCACGAAGCTGCCCTGCTAAGCTACCATAGGGACTGCTTAACAGTAGGCAAAAAAAATAGCCGCAAGTGCGACATTTAATTGCACCTAGATATTTTATCAGGTTCTCACGCCTGCACACAGATTTTGCTGCGTTGAAATAAGATTATCCAGTAAAAAGCAGGGTGTCAAGGTCCTAATCAGTAGTTCTTATAAAAACTGAAAAATCTAACTAAAAGGTATCTATAAAATCAGTGGCTATTCAACCCATCAAAGGAGTAATTGAATAATGACAATTAAAATCCAAGCAAAAAAAAGCCCGCTCAAGGAAAGTGAGGCAGGCTTATAAACTAAGGACCTAGAAAGGTCATTCAGAAACTACAGCAGTTTCTATTGATTATTTTGTACGCTATTCAAGTAATATTCAGTGGCGGAATATATCAAAAAATCAAAATATTAATTAATAAATCAATATGTTAAGTGGGCTTAATCAATAGTTTAATTAAAATAACTAAACCTAGTTGTAAGTTAGCTATAACTAGCTATATAAAAACTACGTTTTGTCGTTCTAGGTCAATGTTTGTTTGTAAGCCCCAAATAGAAAAATCCGGTGCATAGAACGGCACTGTTGCAAATAGAGATTTGAGTCGATGATGTTCCCTTTAAAAAGTACTTAGAGACCGAAAACCCTGTTGATTAGACACACTTCACCCTGAGGCTGACCATAATAAAATGACGATGCTTGTCC
>NZ_VPEB01000035.1:0-6535 GCF_013417415.1 Acinetobacter sp. YH12254
GGTAAATTTTCAGCGTTGCTGGCTCCCCGTCAGCCGGATTGGGTTGCATCGCAGGGGTGTCGAAAGAGTCAACTGCGGTCCAAAGCTGTTGGACTTGGGTGAAAAGGGCGTTTATTCTTCCTATACGTCGATCGATTGAATGAAGGACATATACAATCATTTCTCCGACATTTGGTTATGGAGCGAAAAGTTTCAATATCTTATCAAAACCAGGCAATCAATGCGATTAAGTTTTATTACGAACGTGTTTTGGGTGGACAACGGAAAACATATTTCATCGAAAGACCAAAAAAAGAAAAAACACTTCCTGTTGTGATGAGTGAAGAAGAAACCATTCGGGTACTACGCGCTATTGAAAACGTGAAACACAAGGCTATTCTGATGACTATTTATTCGGCAGGTTTGCGCATTTCTGAATGTATAAACCTGAAAATAAAAGACATTGACTCCAAGCGCATGCAAATTCGTATAGAACAGTCAAAAGGAAAAAGAGATCGTTATACCATTTTATCTGAGAAAACATTAATTATTTTAAGAACATACTTTATGGAATATAAACCAAAAGATTATTTATTTGAAGGTCAAAAAGGTGGCGCATACTCAAGCCGAAGTATTCAAAACATTTTTAAAGCAGCTGTTTTAAAAGCAAAGATTCAAAAGGAAGTTACTGTACATACCTTACGACATAGCTTTGCAACGCATTTGCTTGAGAATGGTACGAGTTTACGTTATATTCAATCGTTGTTAGGTCATTCAAGCAGTAAAACAACTGAGGTTTATACACATATTACCACCAAGGGAATGGAACAATTAAAAAGTCCGATGGATTTGTTAGATATATAGAAAGGATTTGTATATTTGAGCAAAACTTAACAAAAAGCACTATGAATATAAATCCTTTTGAGAGAGTAGAAACGAACGGTAAACGGTTGAAAACGGATTTGTCACTGATAATGAAAGGTTTAGCAAAATAAGATATAGTGGATATATACGCCATTTGGCGTATAGCCACTTGTTATGTGCCATTTTTGAATGACAATGCGAATAGATACGGACAAACAAATGAATTTACTTAGTGATAAGAACGTTGCAATAATTGGTGGTGGACCCGTTGGACTGACTATGGCAAAATTATTACAGCAAAACGGCATAGACGTTTCAGTTTACGAAAGAGACAACGACCGAGAGGCAAGAATTTTTGGTGGAACCCTTGACCTACACAAAGGTTCAGGTCAGGAAGCAATGAAAAAAGCGGGATTGTTACAAACTTATTATGACTTAGCCTTACCAATGGGTGTAAATATTGCTGATGAAAAAGGCAATATTTTATCCACAAAAAATGTAAAGCCCGAAAATCGATTTGACAATCCTGAAATAAACAGAAATGACTTAAGGGCTATCTTGTTGAATAGTTTAGAAAACGACACGGTTATTTGGGATAGAAAACTTGTTATGCTTGAACCTGGTAAGAAGAAGTGGACACTAACTTTTGAGAATAAACCGAGTGAAACAGCAGATTTGGTTATTCTTGCCAATGGTGGAATGTCGAAAATAAGGAGCTTTGTTACCGACACGCAAGTTGAAGAAACCGGTACTTTCAACATCCAAGCTGATATTCTTCAACCGGAAATAAACTGTCCCGGATTTTTTCAGCTATGCAACGGCAACCGATTAATGGCGGGACATCAGGGCATTTTATTGTTTGCCAATCCCAATAATAATGGTGCATTGTATTTAGGAATTAGTTTTAAAACGCCCGATGAATGGAAAAATAAAATTCCCTTAGATTTTCAGGACAGAAACAGCGTTGCCGATTTTTTATTGAAAAGATTTTCCAAATGGAGTGAAGTTTACAAACAATTAATACGTTCGGTATCAACATTTCAATGCTTGCCCACAAGGAAATTTCCTTTGAACAATGATTGGAAAAGTAACCGTCCATTACCCATAACAATGATTGGCGATGCTGCTCATTTGATGTCGCCTTTTGCAGGACAGGGTGTAAATACGGGATTATTGGATGCTTTGATATTGTCTGAAAACCTTACAAACGGAGAATTTACAAGTATTGAAAATGCCATCGAAAACTACGAACAACAAATGTTTGTTTATGCAAAAGATACGCAGGACGAATCGACAGAAAACGAAACCGAAATGTTTAGTCCCAATTTTTCGTTTCAAAAATTATTGAATCTATAAACAGTAAGAAAAAACGGCTACTAACAAGCAGTTTTGCAATAGTGGGGCAGAAGTGCAAAATTGAACTTGTGTGCTTCTATCAACTTTTGTACATTAGCTGCCAGTTTAAGATGGGTGCATTTGAGTATGCCCAAAGGAGCCCGCAAGTATGCGCAGGACGAAGCCAGTAGCCGCGCCGATGGTGGCGCGGGTCTATCTGCGCGTCAGCACCGACGCGCAGGACTTGGAACGCCAAGAGGCGATCACTACGGCCGCGAAGGCCGCCGGCTACTACGTCGCCGGCATCTACCGTGAGAAGGCATCCGGCGCACGCGCCGACCGGCCTGAGCTGCTGCGCATGATCGGCGACCTACAGCCCGGCGAGGTGGTCATTGCCGAGAAGATCGACCGCATCAGCCGCCTACCTTTGCCCGAGGCCGAGCGCCTGGTGGCCTCGATACAGGCCAAAGGCGCACGCCTGGCCGTCCCTGGCGTGGTCGATCTATCCGACCTGGCGGCCGAGGCCCAGGGCGTCGCCAAGATCGTGCTGGAAGCCGTGCAGATCATGCTTTTTCGCCTGGCCTTGCAGATGGCCCGCGACGACTACGAGGACAGGCGCGAACGCCAGCGCCAAGGCATTGAGTTGGCCCGCCAGGCCGGGCGGTACAAGGGCCGCCGTGCTGATCCGAAGCGCCGCGCCCAAGTTGTCGCGCTGCGCAAGTCCGGCTACAGCATCAACAAGACCGCCGAGCTGGCCGGGTACAGTGCGGCCCAGGTGAAACGGATATGGGCCGAGGTCAGCCAGGCCGAAGCGAAGCAGCACGGCGCGTTCGTGGAGGACGCATTGACGGAAGCCGATGCCCTGGCCGCTGTCGGCCAGGATGAGCGCCAGGAGGAAAGGGCATGAAGAAGCCGAACCAAGACGACGAGCCGTTTTTCATCACCGAGGAGATTGCGGCCGAAATGATCGCCGGCGGCTATGAGTTCGAGCTGCCGCCCATTCCTTGCACCATCCGCCTACGCGACGTGCTGGAGCGCATGACCGATGCTGAGCTAGCATTGCAGCCGGGCGAGATCGCCGACCAGGAGCGTGAACGCTGCCGGCGCAAGCCGTGTTCAACCTCATGATCTGGTCATGGTATTTTTCATGGCACTGAGCCTGATAGTTCTTGCAAATTGTTGTCACTAAAGGGTTTTGTGTGCTTGTTTACAATCGAGTGGGAGTGACGGGCACTGGCTGGCAATGTCTAGCAACGGCAGGCATTTCGGCTGAGGGTAAAAGAACTTTCCGCTAAGCGATAGACTGTATGTAAACACAGTATTGCAAGGACGCGGAACATGCCTCATGTGGCGGCCAGGACGGCCAGCCGGGATCGGGATACTGGTCGTTACCAGAGCCACCGACCCGAGCAAACCCTTCTCTATCAGATCGTTGACGAGTATTACCCGGCATTCGCTGCGCTTATGGCAGAGCAGGGAAAGGAATTGCCGGGCTATGTGCAACGGGAATTTGAAGAATTTCTCCAATGCGGGCGGCTGGAGCATGGCTTTCTACGGGTTCGCTGCGAGTCTTGCCACGCCGAGCACCTGGTCGCTTTCAGCTGTAAGCGTCGCGGTTTCTGCCCGAGCTGTGGGGCGCGGCGGATGGCCGAAAGTGCCGCCTTGCTGGTTGATGAAGTACTGCCTGAACAACCCATGCGTCAGTGGGTGTTGAGCTTCCCGTTTCAGCTGCGTTTCCTGTTTGCCAGCCGGCCCGAGATCATGGGGTGGGTGCTGGGCATCGTTTACCGCGTCATTGCCACGCACCTGGTCAAGAAAGCGGGCCATACCCACCAAGTGGCCAAGACGGGCGCGGTCACCCTGATCCAGCGTTTTGGATCGGCGCTCAATCTGAATGTTCACTTCCACATGCTGTTTCTCGACGGTGTGTATGTCGAGCAATCCCACGGCTCAGCGCGTTTCCGCTGGGTCAAGGCGCCGACCAGCCCAGAGCTCACCCAGCTGACGCACACCATCGCCCACCGGGTGGGTCGCTATCTGGAACGGCAAGGCCTGCTGGAACGGGATGTCGAAAACAGCTATCTGGCCTCGGATGCGGTGGATGACGACCCGATGACACCCCTGCTGGGGCACTCGATCACTTACCGTATCGCTGTCGGTTCACAGGCGGGGCGAAAGGTGTTCACTTTGCAAACTCTGCCGACCAGTGGTGATCCGTTCGGTGACGGGATTGGCAAGGTAGCCGGGTCCAGCCTGCACGCCGGCGTGGCGGCCAGGGCCGATGAACGCAAGAAGCTCGAACGGCTGTGCCGGTACATCAGCCGCCCGGCGGTATCCGAGAAGCGGCTGTCGTTAACACGAGGCGGCAACGTGCGCTACCAGCTCAAGACGCCGTACCGGGACGGCACCACGCACGTCATTTTCGAACCATTGGATTTCATTGCAAGGCTGGCCGCCCTGGTACCGAAGCCCAGAGTCAACCTAACCCGCTTCCACGGGGTGTTCGCACCCAACAGTCGGCACCGGGCGTTGGTCACGCCGGCAAAACGGGGCAGGGGCAACAAGGTCAGGGTGGCTGATGAACCGGCAACACCAGCACAACGGCGAGCGTCGATGACATGGGCGCAACGGCTCAAGCGTGTTTTCAATATCGACATCGAGACCTGCAGCGGCTGCGGCGGCGCCATGAAAGTCATCGCCTGCATTGAAGACCCTATAGTGATCAAGCAGATCCTTGATCACCTGAAGCACAAAGCCGAAACCAGCGGGACCAGGGCGTTACCCGAAAGCCGGGCGCCACCGGCTGAGCTGCTCCTGGGTCTGTTTGACTGACGAGCCTGAAGGCCAACGATACCAATCAAAATGCTGCGTTCACAGCGCCGCGGCAGGGATCCGCCGTGCTGGTTGTCGGAAAAGGAGCCGCTAGTGGGAAAGAGGAGGGTAAATTTTCAGCGTTGCTGGCTCCCCGTCAGCCGGATTGGGTTGCATCGCAGGGGTGTCGAAAGAGTCAACTGCGGTCCAAAGCTGTTGGACTTGGGTGAAAAGGGCGTTTATTCTTCCTATACGTTGTCGGCAGCGGGCCAAAAAGGAATACGTCCATGCCCATCGAGGTGAAACCGGCTGTGAGCGCGGGTTCAAGCATATAGCCCGACAGGCGCGTATCCTTGCCGATCACGACACGATGGCGGTGGTCACCGCGACGAAAGACACGGCCAGCCGCCATGCCGACGCGCAAGGCGGTTTCCGCCGTCATCGCGCCTTCGTTGGCTTTGCCACGAATACCGTCTGTGCCGAAATATTTGCGCACCATAAGGTCGATTATCCTGTCGTCGGGTCGCCCTCAAAGGGGACATGCCTGCTGAACCGCGAATATAGAGAAATATCCCGAATGTGCAGTTAACGAATTCTTGCGGTTTCTTTCAGCGCCGCCAATACCGCCAGCCCGTCGCGCAAGGGGCGCGGCTCGTGTGTGCGGATGAAGTCAGCTCCACCTGCGGCGGCGGCAAGCTCTGCAGCGAGTGTCGCGGCCCCGACATCCCCCGGACCACGGCCTGTGAGCGCGCGCAGAAAGGATTTGCGCGAAACAGACAGAAGCACCGGCAAATCGAAGCGCAGCCGCAATTCATCGAACCGCGCCAGCACCGAGAGCGAGGTTTCGGGAGCAGCCCCCAGAAAAAACCCCATGCCGGGATCAAGGACAAGGCGGTTGCGTTTGATACCGGCACCCGTCAGCGCCGCGATGCGCGCGTCAAAGAACGCCGCAATGTGATCCATGATGTCGCCAGCGGGTGCCTCGCGCCGATCTGCCTGCCCGTCTTGCACCGAATGCATAACGACGAGTTTGGCAGATGATTTCGCCAATTGCGGATAGAACGCAGCGTCTGGAAAACCGCGAATATCATTGAGATAGGCCACACCACGCGACAAGGCATAGGCTTGCGTCGCGGGTTGATAACTGTCGAGCGAGACGGGAATGCCATCTGCCTTGAGCGCGTCCAGCACCGGCGCGATACGCGCGATTTCTGTGTCGGACGAAACAGGCGCGGCGTCGGGATTGCTGGATGCCGGACCGAGGTCGATCACATCTGCCCCCTCGGCCATCAGCTTACGCGCCTGCGCAATGGCTGCGTCTGGCGCCAGATACCGGCCTCCATCGGAGAAACTGTCCGAGGTTATGTTGACGATGCCGAAAATGATGAGCGATTTATTCATGGGGGCTTCTATAATAATCTCTGTACACGACAAAAATAGATAACTCATTGAAATAATGTCACAATAATTGTTTTCTAACGACGAATACTATGACACATCTCAATGAGTTATATCTTATCTTAAACAAATCTCTAAAATGGAACAA
>NZ_VPEB01000036.1:0-5786 GCF_013417415.1 Acinetobacter sp. YH12254
TGTACATAGTGCACTAGGTTATGTATCACCTTTTGATTTTGAAGCAATGTACTATGATAAGATTAACCCGTTAGGTCAGGTGGCCTAACTTAAATAAAAAACTCTCCGACAAACCCGGTACGGTTCACCTTTATCTTTGTTTGTGATGAATACATTAGCAAGTTCCCATTTAGGTGCTGCATGAGAGAGAATTGGTAAAGATAGACAGAGTCCTAAGATAAACTTTTTCATTAATTGTCCTATGAAATCTCATAATGATTTGTTAAATCATAACTTAATTTATTGCTGATCTAGCTTAGCTTATAATTAATTTGAATTATTTTTACGTTGTTTGAGAACTTCTAATCCTAAATCCTTCCAAATTTGCCATTTCATATCATTTGGGTCTATTTCAGCAGTTTTAAGCAGAATTCCAAGTAATTCGGCTGGGTCACGCTGATCAAGGTTAGCAATTTCAAAAAGTGCGCCTAATTGAATGAGATGACGTGTACGAGCTTTTCGTTCAGCTTCCTTTTCTGCATTCAGTAATTTTCTGACTGCTATCTTCTGTTTATTCGCTCGATCTATGGCTTTTTCAGCTTTGATCAAGGCATTCAATTTTTTCTCTTGGTCGGGAGTACGGTATTGGATTTGAGCTAATTCTAATAAAAGCTTTTGTGCATCACTGGGATTCTTTAAAGCAGAAATGTAGGTAATTTTTTCAGACAGCCAATCATTATTCATATTCAATTCCTTAATTCATATACCGCAAAAGCACAGGCTCAATACTCAAAGAACGATAACAAAATAATTACGTCCAAGGTACGCAATTTTGTTAAAGTCGTTCTAGAGATTGTCGCCTGTACTTCCATCAAAAAATTGATGGCGCGCTTAGACGTTTCTCAATTTCATTGAGAAACCTAAGCACGTTAGGGACTTCATCCCTAAAACCCTGAAACTTCTTTTTTTCGTTCAATTGAAAATTGAATGAAAAAAAGAAGTACCAAAGCTAGGAGCAACAGCATGCAACTAAAACAGGTATTGGGAAAAATCAAAGATATTAGTTTTGGCGTGATCGCAGCACCGCTAATTATCATCATTATGATGTGGGCTTCGATACTTGATCAAAGAGCGTTTAAAAAAGAACGTAACCGAAAAAAGGAACAGGATAAGACCTAATGGCGATTGCTCGTTTAAGTGTCAAAGTCGGTAAGGCAGGTAAAGCAGCACCGCATGCCGAATATATTGATCGGGATGAAGAAAAAAAGCTGAAACAAGAACAGGCAGAAACCGACCTTGAACATAGTGCCTATGGGAATATGCCGAAATGGGCTGAACATAATCCGATTACCTTTTGGGAAGCAGCCGACCTTTACGAGCGCAAAAATGGCAGTACCTATCGAGAATATGAAATTGCCCTGCCTAGAGAGATGAATGCCAAACAACGTCTAGAACTGGTTGAGGAGTTCATTCAGTCCGAGATCGGCTCAAAATATCCATATCAGTTTGCGATTCATAACCCTAAAGCAATGGACGGCAACGATCAGCCCCACGTGCATCTCATGTTTAATGAACGTCTGCAAGATGGAATCGAACGAGATCCAGAGCAATATTTCAAACGCTATAACAGCAAAAATCCTGAACGTGGCGGAGCTAAAAAAGACAATACAGGCAAGAGTTACCAGGAACGAAAAATTGATATTAAAGACCTACGCCAAAGATGGGCGGATTTATGCAACAGCCATTTAGAAAAACATCAAATTGATAGCCGTATTGATATGCGAAGCTACAAAGAGCAAGGCATAGAGAAAGAACCCGAAAAGAAACTGTTACCAAGCCAAGCCAAAGACCCTGAAATTAGGGAAGCCCTACAACAATCACGTACAGCCTATAAAGAGCTTGAGCGACTAGACTTAGGCGACCCCAAACAAGACCTGAAAGACCTCAAAAACAGCCCAATTTCAGACAAAGAAATTAAACAGGGTATTGAGAGCTTTAAGGCTGATTTTGACAGCTTTAAACAGCTTGCTTTGGAACAGTACAAACAACAGCAGAAATTAGAAAGAGAGCAACAGAAAACAATGAAGTTTAGAGGGATGAGCCGATGACACCTGATGAAAAAAAGCTATATGCACTAATGGCAGTTGCAGAACAACAGCAGAACCTCGTCAATCAGGCCGTTAAAGAGCTTCAAATCACGAAAGAACACATTCAAAGCACTATTGCTGGGCAGACCCACCATACTGTATCAAAATCGCTAAATACGGGCTTACAGGAGGGTACAGCGGAGCTTATTAAGACCGCTAAAGCACTTGGACGCTTGAATAATTCAATTGAATCAGCCCGTGATCAGTTGTCATGGAAGCTCATTACCATTGTTCTAGGCATCTTTGCCATTCTGATGCTTGGTATCATTTGGCTGTTTAGTGTTTATATCAAACCTTTAGGCAATATCCCGCAGATCGAGAGCCTGAGACAGCAAGGCATCCAGTTTGATATTGGAAGTTGTAAAGTTGATGGAGAATCTAAACCGTGTGTCCGAGTGATGAAAAAGCAGTGCGGATATGGAAAAAATGGCGATTTTTGTGTCATAGACCCAAAATAATAAGAATATTTCTTATGCTAAAAGAAAATTCTTACTTAATTTCAATTCTACGAGAGGAAAAGGGGTAATCATGCCATTGATTGAATATTACGGCTTGTTATTTGAATGGCATGACCAAAAAATGGATTTAGTCTACAGAGGGCGTGAAATTACGTTCGAAGAAGTCTGTAGTATTTTCCTTGATCCTGCATTGATGTCTTTTGATGATGTAGGACACTATGACGAACAACGACTAATATCAGTCGGTTTAAGCAATCGTGGTAGACTATTAACAGTGGTTTGGGTTGAACGTGGAGATGTTGCGAGAATAATCACTGCATTTGAACCATCACATCACCAAAAGCGGAGGTACAGCAATGCAAAATGAATTAGAACGCTATAAAAATTTTGATCCTACCAATGCCCCATTGGTTAAACCTAGTTTTGTGAAAAAATTACAGAAACGTCACGCCATCGCTCAAGCAAAGGCTTTTGATGCTGATGTGGTGACATGGTTAGGTTCACAAGATAATGAAACAAAACAACATATTAACGATATGGTTCGCCATATTATGGCATTGAAACGTACTTAATTAGGTATGACCTCCCTTTTTTGTTTTAATGTTTGATTGATTAATTAGAAAGCTCATTTGGTATTCATACCAAATGAGCTTTTACTTTATAGTTTTTGAAGGATACGCCGTGGTTAAGGAAGTTGTTATGTTGAAACATTCAAGTTTGGAAAGAAAAGAGTTCAAGCATGAAGAACTTGCACTAATAAAAAAACTTGATTTCAACGATATTGAGATTATTAAGCCTGATAATCTTGGACAAATCTTAATTTGGACTTCTAAACTTGCTGAATATCATCATGCTCAATTTGTTGAATTTAGTCATAAGTTAGATATTGTTGATGAAATAGAAGAGCGAGAAGAGATTAACAATAAGATTAATTTTTATAGAAAAAGTAGAGTTTTAGAGAATCATATCAAGGATTTCTATCTAAAAAAGCTATTGGATCAAGGAGAAGCGACAGTAAAGGGATATATCAAACATCCGATTAAACAGGATACAAATTACGCTGTAATTTCTTATCACGGATATCATTTTGTTAGTTTTGCTACTCCAGAGATTATTGAAAAATTTCCCTTACATTTTATTGATTTTGTACAAAGTGAAACACCAAAGACATTAGCAGATATACACTCTGATGAAGCTGTACTGCTATCAACGGTTAAGAATTTTATAACGCCCTTTAAAGAACAATATAAAAAAATAAAGAGTAAAAATAAGGAGATCAAAGAACACAATACGGTCGTACATAAAATTTATATAAAAATTAAAAATAAAGAAGCAACTTTGCAAAAGCCAACAGATTCAAAGCCTAAAGAATCTAGCCCCAAATCTGATGAAAAGATTACTTTACCAGTAAAAATGAAGCAGGTAGCTATTCAGCAAAATATAGCTTCACAAGAAAAGTCAATTACTGTGATTAAGAAGCGAAAATTTGCTTTAAATAAGGATAAGTAAATTTGTAATTGTAAATTATAAAGAAAATCCCCCCTAAGCCTTGCAACTTAGAGGGGTTTTCCAGTAAATTCTACGGTACGCAGTTATTTGATGTTAACCCATCGAATAACGAAGATCATAAGGTTTGGCGACCGTTATGATTTCACCAAAGGCTGGTACCTGAACTCTATTTTCACAATAAACAGTGTTTAGATCAAGTCTCAAAATGATAAGTCTTCGTTAATCCGTGTTTTAAATCATCAAATAAGCATCATAGATCGAGCTTTGCCTGCTTCTGCGTGTCCGTTTTAGGGATTGGCATGCGTTGCATGTGGAGGGAATAAGTGTCACTGGTGCAACGTAGCGATAGTCGAAAGGCTAAACCGCTACAGGGGAATCTCACAAAAGCGGAGCGTTAAGAGTAGCTGTATAGGTTGGTTAAGTTGCATGTTGGGGAAACCCTCGCAGAGATACCGCCATACTTCGACAGGGAGCGCGTGGGAGAAGGTGCAAGACCTTTAGTCCTTGTCTGCATAGTCTGCAAAGCTATGTGCGGATACGACCGATATACGTGGCTCCGAAGCCAAAAGAATATGCGGTAAATCGGCAATACTTAAAGGATGTGTCATTTTTTTAAATGACCGCCTTTAGGGAGAGTATTGCCGAAACTCTCTCAACCGTTCACCAAAGCCAAAGCACGAAGTGCGACGCTTGGGTAACGAGTTGAGAAGTTGAGAGCATGTGCTTTTGCTTTTATAGGTTTTTATATTTTTATAGAAGAGCTTTTGAGAAGCTTGTTCTGCTTAGGCTATTATTAAAATCCAATTCTGTTTGTATTAATAATAATGTTATTAGAATATTTTCCTCTGACATCATCGCAAACAGTTGTATAGCTATAATATTCATAGGTTTTTAGAGTACCAATAATATAGCCTCTTTGAAAAATAGGTTCCCATTGATTAGTAAATGGGCTCAAGAAAAGACCTTGTGAACATTCAATCGCTAAATTATTTTTCACTACATTATTTTTAGGATTTGAGTGAACTTCTTTTATAGAAAAATATCTAATATCATTATTATTTGGTGCTGTTTTGATTGAATTTTTGTCTACATATATTTTAGAAATCTCACCTTGAACCGTACCGGGTTTGTCGGAGACCAAGCTTTCTGAGAGAATGTCCCGATGAAAAAAGTAAAATATACCCCTGAAATCAGAGAAAGAGCGGTTCAATTATTGATTGAATCCGAGAAAGATTATCCATCGAATTGGGCTGCGATCACCGCTATTGCTCCCTGAGCAGTATACTGCGCAAGGGTTGTACTCCTGAAACACTACGTGTTTGGTATCAAAAATATTTAGATAAACAAAATCCAGTTAAAGTACAGCAGCTTTCAGACCAAGAACGTATCAAACAACTCGAACGCGAAAATAAAGAACTGCAACGCGCCAATGAAATTCTACGTAAAGCAGCCGCTTTTTTCGCCCAGGCGGAGCTCGACCGCCCACACAAATAATGGTGGATTTTATCCATAATAATAAAGAGCTGTACGGAGTCGAGGCGATTTGTAGAATTTTACCGATCGCACCTTCAACCTATTACCGGACTCTAGATCTCTGTGAAAATCCAGAACATCGAGCAAAGCGAGATTTACATGACTTGCATCATGCTGAGGAGATTAAACGAATTTGGAAGGAAAGTTCAGGTCGGTATGG
>NZ_VPEB01000037.1:0-4305 GCF_013417415.1 Acinetobacter sp. YH12254
CGCGACTCATGAGTGCTCGGTTATATGCGGGCCAATTGGTTGTGCGGTAGATTTTGTGTGTAGGCTTCTTCATTTGAAAATTATATCGCTGAAAAAGCCTTTACAGATAGGTTTGTGCAACAAAGCCCCCATAAACTACTAAATTAAAACCCGCTTAATGTACCTTACTAATTATCTTTTAAAAATGCAGCTCTTCTATCCGACACGGTTTTCCGTATAAATAGCCTTGATAGGTGTGACACCCCATACTCTGCAATAACGCGCGCTGGGCTTCTGTTTCAACACCCTCAGCTATGACTTGCAGTTCCATTGAGTTGGCTAATGTTATAACTGCCTGAGCGATGGCCCTATCATTACTGCTATTGATAATATCTCGAACAAACCCTTGGTCAATTTTCAACTGATTTATAGGCAATTGTTTTAAGTAGGATAAGGATGAATAGCCTGTACCAAAATCATCGATTGAAAAAGTCACGCCGTGCTGCTGCAACTCTTTCATCTTAGCTTTAACATCAGGAATGTTATTTGCGAGCAACGTTTCCGTAATTTCCAGCTTTAGCAACTGTGGATTTGCACCTGAGGTTTTCAATGGATTTAAAACAGTCTGAACAAAATTATCTTTGCTAAATTGAACTACGCTTATGTTAACCGCAATGCTTAGGTGTTGTTTTTCGGATTCTAAAGACCATTTTGCCAGAGTGGCGCAAGCTTCCTCTAGCACCCACTCGCCAATCGGTACAATAAGACCTGTTTCCTCCGCTAATGGGATAAATTGCAGTGGCGACACCATGCCTTTTTCTGGGTGTATCCAGCGTAACAATACCTCAACACCAATACACTGCTTCAGGTGATTGACCTGTTTTTGATAGAAAAGTACAAATTGCTGGCTTTGTATTGCAGAGTATAAGTCGCTAATAATTGCTGCTCTTGAGCTTACTGCAACTTGCATTTGCGGGTCAAAAAACTGCACACCATTTCGGCCAGCATATTTAGCCTTGTACATAGCCATATCAGCTTGCTTTAACAAATCTTCTTTTGACAGATTTTCACTGTTAAAAAGTGTTACACCAATGCTTGCCGAACTATTGTAAGTTAGACCGTCAAGATTATATTCCCTTGTTAAATTACTCACGATTTTTTGTGCAAGTCTCTCAGCCTGGTTCGCTGCTAATGTTGGTTCATGACTTAAATCTGATGCCATAATAACAAACTCATCGCCGCCTAAACGCGCTACGGTATCACCTTGTCTCACTGAGTTGACAAGACGCTCAGCGACCTGACACAACAGCAAATCACCTTTATTATGACCAGCACTATCATTAAGGTTTTTAAAGTTATCTAAATCAAGAAAAAATAATGCTGAGAAGTTCCTTGTACGAACGCTATGATTTATAGCTCCCGTCAATCTGTCCAACAACAGACGTCGATTAGGTAGCAATGTTAATGGGTCATAAAATGCTAACTGGTGAATTTCATTTTCACGTTGTTTACGCTCAGTGATATCCCTGACAACACCGATAAAGTTAACTTCACCAGCCATTTGAACTTCAACTACACCAAGCTCGATTGGAAACATAGAACCATCTTTGCGCAAGGCCTCAAGCTCACGAATACGCCCAGTAATGTCACTGACACCACGTTCTATATAATTTGATAAGTAGCTATCGTGATGCTCTCGATGAGGTGACCCCATCAACATGCTAATATTTTTGCCAAGCGTTTCATCTTCCGTATAGCCGAAGATTTCCTGTGCGGCTTGGTTAAATGTCAGAATTTTACCACGACCATCAATAGTAATAATGCCATCAAGCAACCCTTCAACAACAGCTTCCATCTGCCTTGACTTATCACTAAGCGCTTTTTCTGCAATTATTTGGTCATTGATATCAAAGTGTGTACCCAATAACCATAGAGCTTTGCCATCATATGTCCTTGAAGAAATACGCCCTCTGGTGTTTATCCATTTCCATTCACCATTTTTGTGTTTCATACGAAGATTGGCTTCATATATGGGTATTAGGCCTGACATGTGCTTTTCAAGAATAGTTGCACAATAAGCCAGGTCATCAGGATGCGTTAGCCTTTCCCACGTGTATCTGTTTCCCGGTAATAACTCAGAAAGTGTGTAACCCAGTAATGCGGCCCATTCATCATTGATAATCAACTCGCCTGTTTGAATATTAAAATGCCATGTGCCTATATTGTTAGCGTCTATTACGGCCTTAAGTAAATTCTGACTGTTCCTTATGAGCTCTTCATCCTGTTTCTCTTTTGTAATATCTGTTTCAATTGCAATATAGCCGCTCAAACTACCACTTTCACTAAACAGCGGGTTACAAGCTATTCTCACCCAGTAGGAATTTTGCGCTTTTGAATAATTTACAACATCAACATTAAAGCCGTTCTGTTGAGCAAGCGCATCTCTCATTATTGCAACAGTGGCAGGATCAGTGTCGGGCCTTTGTAATAACTCCCCAGGCTTTTTACCCTGCATTTCTTCAATGCTATATCCTGTAAGAAAGGAGAAGGCTTCATTAATCCATATAATTCGACCTTTGACATCAGTTATTACCACACCATTGGTTGTCTGCCTTGCAACTTCAGAAAGGCGTCTTATTTCTGACTGCGCTTCAACTTGTGCAGAGGTATTACGAATGACCACTAATACTTCATTATCATCAATCTTTTTGTATCGGGCTTCGAACGATTGATTTGACTTTTCAAACGTGTAGTTATGATGAATCACATCGTTGTTACAAAAGGCTTGCTTGAGGCACTCTACGAGTTGATGACCTAGCTCATTGGGTAGTATCTCATGAACGGTACGCCCCAAAATCGCTTGTTGAGGTTTAAGTAAGTCAGGATGCTCTTTGCAAACCAAAAAACGAAAGTTTCGGTCAATAACAAATACCATATCAGGCAGTGTTGCCAGTATTGAGGTTGTTTTTGCCATGCCTTTTAAAAACTGCTCTTGAAGTCGAGCTTGATCTTCTTTGGCAATTTCATACTCAACCATGTCTGCAAATTCGCGCAGTTCTTGCTGCTCTTTTGCTGAAAAGTCTCTGGCCACGGAGTCAATGAGACATAGAGTGCCGATGGGTTGCCCACTTGTCTCTCGCAGCGGTGCACCCGCATAAAAACGAATATGCGGCGCGTGGGTTACTAAAGGATTTGACGAAAAGCGCTCATCTTTTGTTGCATCTGAAACAATTAAAATATCCTCATGCAATATCGCATGGCCACAAAATGAGATATCACGGCCTGTTTCACAAGCGTCAAGACCCACTTTAGATTTAAACCATTGCCGGTCACTATCCACCAAAGAGATAAGGCATATTGGCACTTTAAATACAGACGCTGCTAATCTTGTAATGCGGTCAAAGCGCTTCTCTGCTGGCGTATCCAGCAAATTAGTTCGCTGTAATGCAAGTAAACCAGCAGCTTCATCAACAGGGAATTCAGGTGCGTTCAAAACGTTACTCCAATAATTTGCTGCTTAATCGATTATTATCAATTGTACTGCAAGAATACACTGTTAAATGTTTTAGGCTTTCACTTGAAAGATTACCGCTTAAACCGTACTACCAGTTTATGAAGCTCATCAGCAATCTTGTTCAAATAAATAATCGTCTCTGAAAGCTGCATCGAGCTGTCATTACTTAAATCGGCAAGCGTTGAAATATTTACTATTTGCAGGTTAATGTCTTCAGTAACATGGGCTTGCTCTTCCACTGCTGCAGCCATTTGGGTCGACATAGAAGCGATTTGACCTATGGATTCTGAAATACCGCTTAACATTTTGCCGCTTTCAATAACATTAGAGAGTCCCTCTTCGGCATCAATAGCGCCTGCATCAGCGATTTTTACTGCATCACCTGCTCGATGAGTTAACTCGGTGACGATTGAGGTGGGCTGCATGGCACATGCACGTCGTAAATTTCATGAACTGCATGTGACCGGGAAAAGTCAGATCGCTGAACAGGCATTAGTGCTGATTCAGAAACTGTATGCCATAGAAGCAGAACTCAGGAAAAAGACCGATGGTACAGCAGAACATCGCCGCGAATATCGGCAAAAGCATAGTCAACCGGTGATGCAACAACTGTATGAATGGCTCAGCCAACATTATCTGACGGTGCCATCGAGTTCTCCAACTGCCAAGGCGATCAATTACAGCCGGCTTTGTTGCACAAACCTATCTGTAAAGGCTTTTTCAGCGATATAATTTTCAAATGAAGAAGCCTACACACAAAATCTACCGCACAACCAATTGGCCCGCATATAACCGAGCACTCATGAGTCGCG
>NZ_VPEB01000038.1:0-4188 GCF_013417415.1 Acinetobacter sp. YH12254
GAATTTCTTTGTCAGACATAGTGATCAGCATCTATATTTTATATCCAGTCCATGGTGATAAAAACCATCATAAACCAGACATTTTTATTGGTGAGAATATAGACACTTTAAATGGGTTCTAACAAACACGTTTCGTATAAGGTGTATTATGTTAATTTTAGAGAAACTACTAAATTATATTGAGTTGTAAATAGTTGAAATTCCGTTAAGATATATTGGATTAAATTCTATTCCTAGATAGCATTCGTGTTGACTCATCTCTCCAAAAAACTTTGGTTTTGTTTTCTTATGGTTTTTGCCATAGGATGGAGTAGTGTGTCTGTTGCATCAGTAAAGATAATGCATATCAATATGCAAACTGAAATGAGCCAAGATCATTGTTTAGATCAAGCACAGCAAGTCACTCAACATGGTATTAATCACGAAGTACAGACGAATACCGATTGCCATAATCATTTAGCTATTAATCACGAAGTACAGACGAATACCGATTGCCATAATCATTTAGCTATTAATCACGAAGTACAGACGAATACCGATTGCCATAATCATTTAGCTATTAATCAGAATATAGATCACAAAAAGTGTCAGGAATGTTCTAGCTTATCCTGCCAGACACAGATCTCATGTCTTCATTCTTTGCAAAGCTCGCTAGATCCCCTAGATACCTTCTATTCTATAGATCAGCCTAATTTTTATTACCTCAACCAATATCTAAATGGGTATTGGCAAGAAATTTCACGTCCTCCTAAAACTTAACCAATTTTTTTTAAAATTTATTTATTTTTCAAAAATTAAGGTTAAGTTATGTCTCATAAAATTAGTTCGTACCTATTAGCAGGTATTTGTTTTGCATCGTCGCCTTTGGTTTTTGCCGAAGTGCGTGAATATCAGCTTGTTATTGATGAAGCAGTGGTCAGCCCAACTGGAAAGCCTGTAAAGCGCATTACCGTAAATGGTCAATTTCCTGCGCCTTTGCTTGAGTTTGAAGAGGGTGATGAAGCCATCATTCGCGTGAAAAATAATTTAAAAAACCAAGATTCTTCTATTCATTGGCACGGACTGTTGTTGCCGGGCATTATGGATGGTGTACCAGGATTTAATGGTTTTAACGGTATTAAGCCTCAAAGCGAGTATGTTTATAAATTCAAGATTCGCCAAAGCGGGACTTATTGGTATCACGCTCATTCTAAAGGACAGGAACAAGACGGCTTATATGGTTCTTTTGTGATTTATCCAAAAGGTAAAACACCATTGGCAGCACATGAAAAAGCTGAACGTGACTATGTGGTGATGTTGTCAGATTTTCATGAAAAAACCAGTGATCAAATTCAGAAAGATCTTAAAATTTCAGCTGAATATTATCAAGATCAGCGTGAAACCTTGGGTGATGTTTGGAAGCAGGTTAAACGTGATGGCATAAAAGCGACATGGTCTGACCGCAAAATGTGGAATCAGATGCGTATGCTAAAAACCGACATGTCGGATGTTACAGGTTATACCTTCCTCATTAATGGCAAAACACCTGAACAAAATTGGACAGGAATGTTTAAACCGAATGAAAAAATTCGCCTACGTTTTGTGAATGCATCTGCGATGTCTTTCTACGATGTCCGTATTCCTAACTTGAAAATGACTGTGGTTAGTGCTGATGGTCAGCCTGTGAAACCCATTTCTGTAGATGAATTCCGTATTGGTACGGCTGAAACTTATGATGTGATTGTGGAGCCAAAAGGTGGACATTATCAAATTGAAGCTGAGTCAATTGACCGTTCAGGTTATGCGATTGGTACGCTACACAATGAACTAAATCCTGTGACACACGGCATTCATATGCCTCAGCCACGTCCACGCTCGCTTTTGACTATGGAAGATATGGGACATGGTGGTGGTGATCATTCAGGAATGGATCATTCGAAAATGAACCATGGCGATATGAAAGGCACGGATCATTCACAGCATAGCGCAGTAAAACCGACTATGGAAGATATGGGACATGGTGGTGGTGATCATTCAGGAATGGATCATTCGAAAATGAACCATGGCGATATGAAAGGCACGGATCATTCACAGCATAGCGCAGTAAAACCACAAAAAAATGATCAAGTGGTTTATGGTTGGGCAAATGCCTCTACACCTGCAGGTAATAAAGCCTTGCAATATAGCGATTTAAAATCATTAGAGCCGCAAAAAGATACTCGTGAAGCCAGCAGTGAATTGGTCGTGCGTTTGGGCGGTACTATGGAACGTTATATTTGGACCATTAACGGTAAAAAATTTAGTGATGCTGAGCCGTTAAAAGTGAAATATGGCGAGCGTATCCGTATCAAATTTATTAATGACAGTATGATGGCGCACCCGATGCATTTACACGGTATGTTTATGCAGTTGGAGAATGGTCAAGAGTCGGTAGATATGCCAAATAAACACACATTGATCGTACCACCGGGTAAAACAGTTACGGCTTTATTAACTGCGGATGAATTGGGTGAATGGGCAATCCATTGTCATTTGTTGTATCACATGAGTGCGGGGATGATGAACAAGTTAATCGTGGCGAATGTTAGCGATGAACAAGTATCTACAATGCCAATTCAAGGTACAAATTCGACTCAAACTCAACAAGTAACTGAGCAAAAAGGAGCTGAACATGCACATCACTAATTTTGTATTGAAAGCGATTTTTTCTGTTGCGGTATTGAGTTTAACGACCTTAAGTGTGGCGCACGAAGGGCATCATTCAACTACTCAGAATAATGGGAAAAATATGCCATCAATGAATCATCAAGCCATGTCTGAGATGAATCATTCACAACATTCTGCACAAGAGCATGCACAACACATGCAGATGATGGGGAAAATGAACCATGGTCAGATGAATCATGCACAACATCAGGCAACATCTACGGTTAATCATTTACATCATGTACCAGATGCGAATACTCAGCAGAGTTCGCATTATGATCATCGCTCAGAACACGGTGCGCAAATTTATGCGATTACGACGGTGGATAATAAGTGGTTTGTCAATGAAGATGGCACAGGCGGTTTAAAGTCAGAGTTTGAAACCCGTATTGGCACAGATGAAAATAAGGTTTTTATTAAAGTTCATGCCGATAAAGAAGAATCGCATGATGCACATTATGATGCCAAACTTTTATATAGCCGTATGATTTCAGACTTTTGGGATGCACAGATTGGTGCACGTTATCGCAGTGAAAAAGTTGAACTCGATGATCATCGCAAAGACACCGAAGAAAATGTTGATGCAGTGATTGGCTTACATGGTATGGCACCATATTTCTTTGAAACTGATGCTTATCTCTATGCAGGAGAAGACAGTTATGCGGGTTTTAGTCTAGAAACGGAACGTGATTTTCTGATTACGCAAAAGTTGATTATTCAAACTTATTTAGAGTTGGATGCGATCTTTAGTGATGACTCTAAATATGCGAAAAAAACTGGTTTAAGCAGTGCAACCGCAGGGCTTGAAACTCGCTATGAAATCAGTAAAAAGATCATGCCGTATATCGACATTGCCTATGAGTATTCAAAAGGTAATGATGAAACGTCGTGGCAAATAGAATCAAACTCTGAGAAAGGTTGGTTATATGGAGCTGGTGTTAGATTTAGATTTTAATTAATTTAATGATTACTAAATAGCTTTATTTAAATAAAACTCTAGCTTAATGTGGCCGGAAGCAAAATGTTAACTTATTTTGCTCCCTCCCTCCCATTTAACATAATAGAGCTTATACGAAACGTATATTTTAAATATATAAAAATCAGATACTTGTGTTATAGTGATAATGCTCGACGATGTCGAAAAGCTGACTTGGAAACAAGTCGGCTTTTTTTTAAACTGTTTTGATATATTCCGCCAATAAAATTGATTGTTTCTTAATCAAATTAAAACTTTCTTCAATGTTGTCAGCCTTCTCCGGTAAGAAAATATCCCCAATTTCTGCGGATAAAAAGGGGACGGTTTTTATCCGATCTTGTACGCATTTGCTTACGTCAATTCCGGCCCTTTGCGGCTATGCGGCATACTGGAATTTTTCGGCACTGTTGCAAATAGGCTGACATGATAAGCTAAATATCTTATTTATTTCGAGATACAGCAGATGAATCCCTTCCACGGTCGGCACTTTCAAGGTGAAATCATTCTTTGGGCTGTTCGTTGGTATT
>NZ_VPEB01000039.1:0-3060 GCF_013417415.1 Acinetobacter sp. YH12254
GCGACTCATGAGTGCTCGGTTATATGCGGGCCAATTGGTTGTGCGGTAGATTTTGTGTGTAGGCTTCTTCATTTGAAAATTATATCGCTGAAAAAGCCTTTACAGATAGGTTTGTGCAACAAAGCCGTTTTCTAGGAAAGATCTTCAATACGGTGAAAAAATGGCAAATTCCACGGGTCATCAATACAGATAAAGCAGCGACCTATGGCCATGCTTTATCACGATTAAAGCGAGAAGGAAAATGTCCAGTAGATATTGAGCACAGGCAGATTAAGTATAAAAATAATGTCATTGAATGTGATCATGGTAAGTTAAAGCGAATCATCAGGGCCACATTAGGATTCAAATCTATGAAGACTGCTTATGCCACAATTAAAGGTATTGAAGTCATGCGTGCACTACGTAAAGGACAAGCATCGTCATTTTATTATGGTCAGCCTCAGGGTGAAGTGTGTCTAATCAACAGGGTTTTCGGTCTCTAAGCACTTTTTAAAGGGAACATCATCGACTCAAATCACTATTTGCAACAGTGCCAAGGCTAACCGAGTTATCCGAAGATTCACATCTAGATCATCAAAATGATGCAGTACTTTCACCAAGAGAATCCGAGCCAACTCGGTCGAGTAGCTCGGATTATGATGCCTACTTTTAAAGAGACACCCCCGCCGATCAGTAAACAGTCTTAGGGAACTTATGACGACGTGGGGTGGACTGAGTCCGTTTTACCCAATCTTCTGGATATTCTTGACTGTAAGAATCATGGTAATGACCTGACCAATATTCCTGATTGTCTTCATCTTGGCATTCGTGAACTTGAGAAAAGTTGTAGGTGCTCTGTTGAGCTACAGCATGTTGCTGAAGTATCTTTTCAGCTGTTTTTTCCGCCTGATCTAAAGCCATGAAAATATCGAGCAAGGCTTGGCGCTGTTGATGGTTCAGAACTTTAGCACCTTCGATAATCAGCTGTTTAGCGAGGTTTTTTGGCATGCATGGGTTTGCATCATTGAATTTAGTACGCATAGCAGTTTCCTAGATAAGAGTTTAATTATCTCCATCACTTCTCACGGTAATGGAGGCAACTTAACAGGGGTGAGAATACTGAATCTAGGATCAGCCAGCACGAAGCTGCCCTGCTAAGCTACCATAAGAACTGCTTAACAGTAGGCAAAAAAATAGCCGCAAGTGCGACATTTAATTGCACCTAGATTTTATCAGGTTCTCACACCTGAGCACAGATTTTGCTGTGTTGAAATAAGGTTATCCAGTAAAGAGCAGTGCGTCAAGGTCCTGATCAGTAGTTCTTATAAAAACTGAAAAATAAATAATCAAAGAATGTCAGGAGCTCAATTTATTTTATTATAAAAAAGAGAGGTTCAGTATGAGCCAATGGAGAAGATAAAAATGGCATGCTCCTCATTCTCAGTGTGTATCAGAAAGAATCTATATGGTATTAGGTACAGATATTTGCACATAACTGGCAATTAAAACAGGATATGTGCAATATTAGGACTTAACGACTTTAGGATTGACTAGATTTTTCTATGCCATAAGGTCATAAAATATCTAAATGTGAGTGATGAATAATGATGTATTCTGAAAATGACAGTCCAGTATATATTGCATCAGTGTTGGGAGAGCGCTTAAAACGCATTCGATTAAATCGAGATATGACACAAGCTGAAGTTGCGAGTAAAGCATGGATCAGTCGAAGAACGGTGTTAAATGCTGAGAAAGGTAATGCGAAACTCTCGGATTTAATTGCAATTCTAGCTGCATTAAACATGATTAATAATTTCAATGTTTTAATACCTGAAGAGTCATTTTCACCTATACAGTTGCTTAAACTAAAAGGCAAAGTTCGCAAAAGAGCATCAGGTAATAACAAGCCACCTGTACTGCAACTGGCAAAACCAAAGTCAGATTGGTGACACACATTTCTGATACGGGACTTATTTAGTATTGAGATCATGTCTGAATGGGCTGACCAAAAGTAAAAATTCGTCTGGGGCTATTTTTGCGATCAAGGTTGGTTGAAGGTCTGTGGTTAGTTAAAATATTATTCATGCATAATGCTATTAATCAGTAGGATGATGCTCCCTCATGACAAATCATATCCAGATTATAGATGGATCATCTTTCAAATCGATCTTCGTAGTAGGCGACTTGCATGGTTCTTATCACTTGCTGATGAGCCATCTCAACGCTATCGATTTTGACTTTGATAAAGATTTGTTGATATGCACGGGTGACCTGGTTGATAAAGGCAAAGAAAATTTAGAATGTTTTTCATTGATTAAAAAACCATGGTTTCGAACCGTTCGTGGCAATCACGAAGAAATGTGTATTAAAAGTCTATTTGATTCAAAGCTTAGACATTTACATGAAAGAAATGGTGGTGAGTGGTTCTATCAGTTGTCATCACATCAGCAGCATAAAATTATCAAAAGCTTTGAAGATTTACCAATCGTTATCGAGCTTGAACTTCTAGATAAACGAATAGGAGTAGTTCATGCAGATATTGATATTCATGAATGGGGCGCTTTTAAAGCAGATATCATGCAAGGTGATTACAGGATTTCAGGAATGGTTTCAGCTTACACAAATGCACTATGGGGGCGTGGAAGAGTAAAGAACTATTCAGATAATTATGATGTTGTAGAGAACATAGATGCTATCTATTTGGGACATACGATCGTCAAGGAAATGACCCGGTTAGATAATTGCTATTACATTGATGTGGGTTCATCCTTTACTCAAAAGCTTTGTATAACAAAAATTAAGTGAATATTTTGCAAGACTGAATAGCTACTGATTTTATAGACACCTTTTAGTTAGATTTGGACTGCCACCACTCTCAGCTGTAACTAAGGGGGGTGAATCTCTACACCTATAAGTCTCAATTTTAAAAAAATTAAGGTTTTTCTATTAAAAACGGCTTTGTTGCACAAAGATTTGAAATGCAAAGCGCCCCTAATTGAGCCAAATTTAAGGCGTAACTTGGGTAAGTGGTCGACCTAATTCCGTAAATCTGTTGAGGACTGCTACACGTGCATGAATTTC
>NZ_VPEB01000040.1:0-2832 GCF_013417415.1 Acinetobacter sp. YH12254
GGACAAGCATCGTCATTTTATTATGGTCAGCCTCAGGGTGAAGTGTGTCTAATCAACAGGGTTTTCGGTCTCTAAGTACTTTTTAAAGGGAACATCATCGACTCAAATCTCTATTTGCAACAGTGCCCGATGGACTGCATCTACTCGTAGACTCTACAGGCATGAAGTTTCTAGGTGAGGGCGAATGGAAACGCAAGAAACATGGAGCTGAATATCGTCGCCAATAATGACGTATAAAGTTTTATCTAATTTTTCTTTTTATCCAATTTAAAATTAGGTGCGTACACGGCCTCAACTTTCAATAAAGTATAAAAGGTGTTTGTGTAGGCAATACCCTTACTTTTGATAAGCCAAAAGAAAGCAAAAGCCTTTGTTACCCATACATAACATCCCTATTATGATGGATAACGTGTGGCATCCCTGCCACACTCGTGTATCCAAACGTTGCTTAAATTAAACTATGTAATAGTGGCGACATAAAGGTGCTCTTATCGCTATATATTAAAAACTTAGTGGAACACTGTTTCTAAAGCTTTTAAACCCACTTTGGGATCAAGTAGACCGTTGTAAATTTCAGGGATTTCACGTTCCACCCCAAAAAATTCATAAATGGCAAGCATCGCCCCACGAACTGAATATTCCACAGTAAAGACCACGTCATCTTCAATTTCCACAAACTGTCCAAGGAAAGCAAAGTTTTGTGAGCCTTGTGGAATTACCTGTGGACGATCCCCCGGTTTACGGCAGGCGAATAGGGCAGAGGCGTATGGCATCATGGCGGTAGTAACATCAGTCGTTGCCAAAACATGATCTAAAATGTCGTCAAAACCGAGCTGTTTAATCAGTTCTGTTAGGATTTCTTGCCCCGTGGCTTCGGACATTGGTTTTTTGATGTAATCGCCTATATGGTCAATTTGGAAACCGTAGCCCCATAAGGTATATAAACCTTCAGGTAAGTCGGCAAAGTGTGGCTGTGCAGGAACCACGATGGATAAATGCCAACCCGACTCATACCAAGTCATGAGTGCGCCTGTGCCTGGTTCATTGCCTGTATAGTCAATAATACGTTTAAGTAGCACGTCATCTTTCATGGTCAGAGTGAAAGACTCCCACTTATGTTCATCGACATTGCCATAAAAAGTCATTGGACGGCCAAAGTCTGGGGCTTTTTGTGCCAGCGTTTCCCAAAGCGTCCAGCCATGATCTTCTCGATGACGAATAAGGGCAGGCACGTCATGATTACCGCCATAACGTGAGTCTGCTGTAATAGAGCCTAAAGTGAAAATAGCTAAATCATTGGCTTTCAGATTAATTTGCTCTGAGCCTTCAGGCAATTGTACATATAGGCGTGAAGCGTAGCGTTCTTGAGTTTCAGCATTGGTAATGAAGTCTGCATCTGTGACATAGTGTCCAAAACGCACATCGACGCCTTGTGCGACTAACCAACGCTGTAGGGGCAGAATCATCGAGTCATATTGGTTGTACTTGGTACGTTTCACACCCGCTAAGGTATGAATGCGTGGCAATTCTTGAATAAAACGCAAGAAATAGCGTCTTAACTCTGCTGCACTGTGCCATTTTTGAAAAGCGAAAGTCGTGCGCCACATGCGCCAGAAATTGGTTTCAAAAAAGGTTTCATCAAAAAACTCATCAATGCGGCGACTGCCAATTTTTTCTTCTTTTGAAGCTAATAGGCGCAGCATCTGTGCACGATGTAGCGTATTCAGACCAAGCTTTGCTGCATCCGCAATGACATGTTCGGCATCAATCAACCGTGCATTGGCGTGGGTTTTCACTTTTTCATTAAACTCACGACATTCTTCACGCACCGAAATGTCTGGATTTTCCAAAGATGGAATACTGGAAAATAAGTCCCATAGGCACAAATAAGTTTCATCGGTCAGCATTCGCCCACCACGTGTTACCCAAGCTTGCGCGGCATGCGGTGTATGTCCACCATCCATCGAACCACCTGAAATATCGAGTTCTTCTAAAATATGGATATTTTTGGCAGGGACTTTGGCATCACGGATTGCAAATGCAGCAGCAGCCATACCTGCGATACCACCACCAATAATCCAAAGATGGGACTGTTGTGCGTCTAATGGGGTGCGCTTCTTCTTTTGCATGGTTCACCTTTAATAATGATGTTAAAAACTATGAAGTATAAAATGTGATTTAGAAAAACCTTAAAAATAGTATGACTTTTTATATATGAAAAATGTATGAAATGGGAAGCAATTTACTCATTATATTTTGTAATCAAAAAAATGTAAGTAATGGTTATTTTTAATACACATTTGTATTTTTTTTAAAATAAAATATGATTTAAGTAATTGATTTTATTATTTTATAGAGTAATCACTCTATTTTGATCATATTTGTTTGTGTCTGAAGAATGTGTTTGAAACTAGGCTTTCTATTGATCATTAAAAGATATAATTGAATAATAGATCTCTCTTTCATAAATCAAAAAACGAGCACCTTTTTGATTGATATTTGTACTCTAATTTTCTTAGCATTCGTGCATAATCTGCGGATGAAATACATTGATTCAAAGAAGCTTTCTGAAACACAGTTTAAGCGATATACAGGCATCTCATGGTCAACCTTTTATTTAAATGGTTGAGCAATTGCAGAAGCATGTTCCAGCTAAAGGCAGACCACCCAAGTGGCACTGTTGCAAATAACCACGAATGGTAAGTTGAAGACTGTTTTAGCTAAAGGTGCAGCATATGAATCCTTTCCATGGTCGGCATTTTCAGGGCGAAATCATTCTTTGGGCTGTGCGCTGGTATTGTAAATATGGCATTAGCTATCGTGAACTGCAGG
>NZ_VPEB01000041.1:0-2460 GCF_013417415.1 Acinetobacter sp. YH12254
ACAAAGCGTGGTGTAATCTGGAGCTATCCAATTTAATCCGCAAAGTTTAATCAGACTTTGCACAAAGCCAGTGACCATACGTAAAGACAGACGGAATAAGGATTTAATCATTAAGCAGCATTGGATGACTGCGTCGGAGTAGGTTTGATTTCGCCCTTGTTTACCGATGGACGGAGCATACCATTGCGTAGCAGGATCAAACCAAATGGCAATATTTCCGCGACTCATGAGTGCTCGGTTATATGCGGGCCAATTGGTTGTGCGGTAGATTTTGTGTGCAGGCTTCTTCATTTGAAAATTATATCGCTGAAAAACCCTTTACAGATAGGTTTGTGCAACAAAGCCATCCACGATTCATATTCAATCCCATGACTTTAAAGCGCAAAGCGTGTTGCAGATGCAGCTCTTATTCCGAGGAATTTTACACTGGTATCGCCCGCCGATAGAAACACCAGATCCGGCAGTCAGGACGTAAATAACCATTCCTCCAGTTTAAATAAAAAAACCTGCAGATTCGATGCAGGTTTTTTTTAGAGATAATCAATCGCGTCTTATTTGGCTTTACGCTCTTTTTCAATCAGGTAATTCACCACCTGAATTACTTTGGCATCATTGCCCTGCACAATATATTTACCATTCACGGTCACCGCTGGTACACCGCTTAACTGATATTGAGCAGTCAAATTTTTTGCCTGAGCAATTTTTGACGAAATCGGGAATGATTTATAAGTCGTGTTAAATTTCTCTTCAGAAATACCATAACGGGTATAGAACTTGGCCAATTGTGCCTGTTCTAAAATTGGACGCTGCTTGTCATGAATATCATGGAATAACTGTAAATGTGCTTTTTGACGCACACCCAGGGCTTCTGAAACATAATAAGCACGTGCAGCCTGTTCCCAAAGCGGGTTCATTGCAGCAGGTGTACGTACAAAACGGATATCTTTGGGTAATTTTTTCAACCAGTCCTGCATATGCGGTTCCAACGTGAAACAGTGACCACAGCCATACCAGAAGAATTCACGTACCTCAATTTTGCCCGGTTTTTCGACTTTGACTGGTTTTGCGACCACCTGATAGTCCTGACCTGCCACAAAATTGGCCATAGCATTGCCTGAAAAGGCCAAAACAGATGCGGCAACAGCTCCTAAAAGGAATTTTTTCATTGGGATTATCGTCCTCTAAATCATTATGCTTAGTGTATGGGTTCACTATAAATCAATTATGCCGGTTCCGTTTTCATGCTGCGAACTTTTGTGCTATCAGAACCGCTACATTAAAGTATGCGACTGATTTTAAGTCAGTTAATATGGCCATTCGACCGCTATGTGTTTTTAGATAATCACAAAAGTTAAACTTTGAGTAATAAAAACGGTTATAATTTCTACGATTAAAACGTAGTGGTCAAACCTACAGTAAATATTAGCTTCTTACTATTCTCTTCAGTAACAGCCGCGTGGCTCTGAGAATGATCTTCTGACATACAATAGTTTCCTTATTCTATTTACGATTAGCTGAGAGACTTGAGTAAGCCTCAATATTTCTGCTAAAAATTGCTTACTATAATTGGTCAAGAAGCTTTCTTTTCATTTATCCACCGGGACAATATTGGTAATAAAACCAACATAAGAAGGGTTGATGAGATAATTCCTCCAATAACCACATTTGCTAGTGGGCACTTTACTTCTTTCTCCAATTCCAATGCCTCCCTAACTAATTAGAGAGTTTTAAGCATTATTACATGAATCTTTCCAGTACTATTGTTGCAAATATACTAAGTTGCATATTTATTCCTGCCTATGTATAGGAGCATATGTAACCCTAAAGTTTAAAATAGTCTTTTCGGATTATTTAAAAATTTGAAAATGGTAAAGAATAAATTAAAAACAATAAATATATTTATCATTCGATTTAAAAAAATTAATTAATCTTAGTTACACCATACTAAAAATAACTAATTTTTAGTTTTCCTAGTTATATGTGCTTCATTATAATTTTGAATTAATTCTCTTCACACCCTTTGCTTTTTTCATTGTTAATTATTTCTAAATTTTTCTCTAAGAAACGAAGTCCCCCATCAGCAAAACTACTGGTTGAAAAAACTATAGTAAAAATAACTAAAACAATCTTCATATATATATTATTGAATCTAATCATATCTTGGACCAAAAAATAATTTCTTCATATACTAATTCCTAGATATATACACCTAAATGACAACCAAATTACAAATTTGTAATTTTGTTAAGGTTTGTCCTAAAAAAAATAAATTAATACTATTTTAACAAAGATAAGTCGTTGCTGAAAAATTTGAATTGTAAGGGATTTAATTAGGCACTGTTGCAAATAGAGATTTGAGTCGATGATGTTCCCTTTAAAAAGTACTTAGAGACCGAAAACCCTGTTGATTAGACACACTTCACCCTGAGGCTGACCATAATAAAATGACGATGCTTGTCC
>NZ_VPEB01000003.1:0-171700 GCF_013417415.1 Acinetobacter sp. YH12254
CAAAAGTAACACTATAAGCATGGCTCATCCGTAAACGATCTAATGCACAAGTAATCGTTTGAGAGGATGCTCTCGTTGGCCCTAAATGAACAATATGTACGTACAGGCTCTTTCGATCAACGAGAGTCAATAAAGCACCTTTATGATGTTTACCAATCACCGTGTCACCTTCGAAATCTCCTAAACGTTGTCGTTGATCAATGACCTGGTCTCGGCAGTGAATACTTGTTTTATCAATGATTTGCCCCCTACGATCCGTGTTTTTGTAACCGCGTTTTCGATATTTCTTCTGAAGCCTTAAGTGTAGATAAAGTTTACCGCCTTTTGATTTATCTTGATAAATGTACTGGTAAATCCACTCATGTGAAGGTACATCCAGCCAACCGCGTTGTGTTAAAGCACCTGAAATTTGTTCTGGTGACCAGTCCAAACCAATCAAATAATCAATATAAGCGAAGGCAAATGCTGTCATGGGTGATAAAGGACGGTACCGTCTTTGACTTGCAAATTTAGCTGCCTGTTGAGCTCTATATCCACGTTGCCAGTATTTCTTTTTAATTCACGGTAGATGGTTGATCGTGAACGCCCTAACTCCCGAGCAAGGCTAGCGATTGAACTTTTACTTTTCAAAGTAGCATAAATTTCGTATCTTTCATCTTGAGAAAGTTGGGTGTATTTCTTCATTGTGTGCTTTCCAATTGCGAGTTGAAAAAGTCCAATGATTCTACGAATACACCTAACTTTTTCAACTAACTACAAATGTGTCGCACTTGAGATTTGAATCTGCGCTGATTAATAAATAGCAGAAAAATGCTTTAGATAAGGATAGGCCTTTACCAAGTTTGGCAGGGTCAATAAATATATTAGCAAGAAGATACACCAGTAAAATTACATGAAGGTGTTGAAGCAGCCAAACTAACATGATCACACTAAATGTAATAGCTAACGTAATAGCGTATGAGAAATTTCATTTGAAAAAAAGGAAATATGAGATTTACCTCATTAAGATTTTGAGGCATATCTCTATAAAGAAATGAGCTGTTGACATTAAAAAGTAATGAAGCTGAAAATTTCAAAATTAACTTTTATGAACAGTAGAAGATAGATGAACTTAAAGTATCATGTACTCAATTTAACATAATATACATTATACGAAATCAGTCTGTAAGCCACAAATAGATATGATGCTCAAGCAACCTAGGCTTTAAAGCACTTCAAATTCAATCCTGCGATTTTTCTTACAACCTTCAGCTGTTAAATTATCAGCTATAGGTTGAGTGCAGTATTCAGCTTTGTCGCTTTTAAATATGTTTTATCGACAGAACAAACAACTATTTTTGCTCAATATCAGAATCTGATTAGCGCTCCTGCTGAGCAAGCTTATATTACGATTCATTTACCCTAATTAAATTTTTCAGATCAATACCATGAAAGCTCATAGAAAGCTCATAAAAATAAAAACTTAAAAGTATTTACTTCAGAAAAATTGAATGCAATCTTTGCGAAGAATTGCGCCGTTGTGCAATTTATATCGCTTAAGAAAAGATTGGGTTGGAATCTGAACTAGATCAAGTATTTCACTTATGATTTTTATCATATTGAGTAGCTTCACCCTAATGAGTTTGGTAATGTTCGCCCTGCTGTCCTATGAATTTAGACGAAGGATACAGGCTGTTTTTCTCAGATTCATTCCGCAAAGTAAACAGCAATTGACTCAAGCAATACATTTTTCACGTAAATTTTATCGGGCGGCCTCGCCTGAACATCTGCATTCTCATTGGTATGTTCAGCAGTGGTGGATTTTGATTACCGGATTAATATTATTTGGCAGTATTTTGCTACTCGCTTTTACCCAGCCCTTAACTGCCAGAAAATTTGAATCTGAATATTTAAGGAAAGTTGATCCACAAATTTATGCTCTTTTGGATGGGCAAATGTTGACGGCTCCGCCTGAAGTTGCTGACCACCTCATTATAGAAGCCCTTCAACAAGAGCATTTTCCAGATCATCCGGCTATTTCAGCACAAAGCTTTAATTCAAACCTTAAAGATATTTATAGACCAGCAATGCATACACATTCAGATATCAGTACAGCAGACCGTAAATGGCATAAGATGAATCCACGATTTAAGCAACGTTTACTGATGGTATTTAAAATCATGAAAGAACAGCATGATTATGAGCTGGTTTTACTTGAAGGCTATCGGAGTCCGGAACGGCAAAATTCGTTGGCAGCCGATAGTAATATTACCAAGGCTAAAGGCTTTCAGAGTTATCATCAATTTGGATTGGCTGCAGATATTGCCTTTAAACGGCATGGCAAAGTAGTCATTACAGAACGTGATCCTTGGGCCATGCGCGGTTATGAATTATATGGTCAGGTCGCTGAATCGGTGGGTTTGACCTGGGGCGGCCGCTGGAAATCCATTAAAGATTTCGGACATACTGAATATCGTATGCCCGGTTTAAAGAAAACTGCTGAGATGGCGCATCAACTGATCCATGAAGGTCAATTACAGGTACATACATTACATCCGTAAATATTACTTAATTAAGGAATGCTTGCATGTATTTAATGACTTCATCTGGTTTTTCACCATGTAGCCAATGACCGGTATTTTCAATAACTTCAATTTTTGCCTGAGAAAACTGTTCATTAATTGCTGCAAAATGTTCTGGTTTTGAGATATAAAAAGAATCACCACCACGCAGAAATAAGGCTGGCCGATTAATTTTTTCGACCTTTTCCCAAGCCATAATATCTGGATAATGATCAAATAAAGCCTGAACATTAAACAGCCACTGCCCTTTATTAAAGGATTTTAATAAAAATTGAATCACCATTTCTTCATGAAGATATTTACGCATAATTTTTGCTGCTTCCAGTCGTGAAGCAACATTTGCTTGCTGTACTGCAAATAAGGCTTTAAAAATTTCAGCATGATGACTTTCATGATATTGGATCGGTGTAATATCAAGCACGATGAGTTTTTCAGTCTGTTCACGAGCTAAATCTGCCAGTTTCATAGCAATTTTCCCACCCATAGAATGTCCAACAACGACAAACTTATGAACATTTAAACTGGATAAAGTTTCCAATACATCTTCTGCCATGAGCTGATAGTTAATATCAGAGCTATGACTAGAAAGACCATGATTACGCACATCAATTTGGATCACGGTTCTCTGTTCAGAAAAATGTCGAGCCAATACTCCTAAATTACTCAAACTACCAAATAAACCATGAATAAAGATCATTGGAGATACTGTTGAAGTTTCATGATGGTGTAATTGATAGTTAAGGATCATTTGAGAATTCCGTGATTTCTTGATTTAATTGTTAATAGTGGGTTGATATTGAAAATTAATCAATTGCCAAATTTTTAAAATAAAAATTTACTTAGGCTATTTGTAGCAGGTTGATCAATTTGCTTAGGCTAAATTCATCATCAGATTAAAAGTGTTCAAAGCTTAATTATTAATTTGAATTAAAGAAAAATGCCCCATCAATATAAAAGACGATCTAATACATTTTTAAAATAGCCTTGGGATTAAGAGAAATCGCACCCATATTTTATTTTTAATTTCAGAATAAGGATGATACTAGAACAAATAGATTACTATCCCACTACTTTTTCAAAGTTAGTCCATTATTTTGTATAACAGAAATTTGTACATACATTCCTTTTTTTGTTTTAGAGCATGTAATAAATTAACAGGGATATTTGCCGCTAAAATATATAAAATACTTAGGCTATTTTATAAATACAACAGGATTAGTTTTGTAGCATAAATATAAGATATAACTTCACTACCCTGCTTGGAGTACCATTCATTTATGTATGAAGACAAAATTCACGCTATTCGTTATGAAGTCATTTCTATAATGCTTATGTGTGACATGATCAAGCAACAATATTATGCAGTATTAAAAGATCTCTCGACAAAGCTTAGAAAAATATTAAAGTTTAATTGTTAAATTATAGTTATCAATTTTCTTATTTCCAGGATATATCCCCGGGATAATGAGTAACAATCATGTTTATACTTTAGTTTAACTTTACAAAAAACCCTACAGATAGATGCATCTTATTTAAGATGATATTTTTTGGTCAAAATCCAGCCAAGATTAAAATAATAATATTCTCTTTATTTTCATTAATGCGTGATGAGAAGAAGTACCACTCGCCCTATTCAACATCCCTATTTTTACAGAATAAGGTGGTGGTCATTCCTGATTTACTCAGGCTCTGATCCTGTCGATCAAGAAAACTTTTGGCGACCATAGCCATCATGGGCGCCATATCCAGACTGTTATTTTCTTCAGAAACTTTTTGAATGTCCTGATAGGCTTTCAGTCGATTACAAAAAGCCTGACGTTGGGTTTTGGCATCGGCCTTTGGATCATCTTCATCTAAAATGTGCTTGGTTTCATTGACGATTTTAGTCTGTTCTGAAATAAACTGGTCATACGCACTTTGTGAAAGTGGTTCTGCAAAGACCATGCTATTCAGTAAGAATAACAATCCTGCACAAATGAAAGATGATTTTTTTAGCATTTAGATTTCTTCTTTCCAGACATCTTCATAATCATCGGCATCAATCATGAAACGAAAACCTGTTTCCAGAGCCAGATATGGTAATACTTCTGGTGCGATGTCCTGTAATTCACGTACGGTCATCGTTTCAAAAGCATCTTCACTTGAAGGTTCTCCGCCATAAATATACCAGCTGATATTTTCCGCTGTCTCAGGCTTTTTACGAATACCAACTATCGGATCCTGCTTTAAGGTATGTACGGCCACAGCAACAACATCATCACCCGTGACTTCAACATAAGCTGAGCCTACTTCTTCACAAAGTAACTTTTGCTCTGCGATTAGTTCTTGTAAAGGTGATAGATTTTGCGTGTTTTTCGACATTCGATATTACTCATTTATTTGCATTAGCACGCTATTTTAACTGAATTTTAGCAATGCTGATGAGGATTTCGTCGAGATATTATAAAATATCTGCGCTTAAAATTGTTTAAGCGCAAATATGAATTTCAGGCTTATTTGAAAATTTTAAAACGCTCTTCGTCTGCAAGATAATCTTTGTCACGCGGTTCACCTTCTATTGAACCAAAGACCAGCTGTGCGTGAAGCTTCCAGTTGGCTGGAATCTCCCACTCAGCATGTACCTGCTCATCTACAATCGGATTATAATGCTGCAAGGATGCGCCCAAACCTTCTGTATGTAGTGCTGTCCACGTTGCAAATTGCGCAATTGCCGTAGAATGTTCTGCCCAGATTGGAAAATTATCAGCATAAGACGGAAATTGTTGCTGCAAAGCTTGTACTACGGTTTGATCTTCAAAAAATAGTACGGTGCCTACACCAGCAGCAAAGCTGTCCATTTTAGCAGTTGTTTTTGCAGCGCTCTCTTCGTCTTTGGCATAGCTTGTTAATTTATCTGCAACGATACCCCAAAACTTTTCATGTTCTGAATTGAATAAAATCACGGCGCGTGAAGACTGGGAATTAAAAGACGATGGGCTTTGCTTGATCGCAGTTTGAATCAAATCGCTTAAATACTCAGGAGATTGTTCTACATTACTTGCCAATAGCATAAATAGTACGGCGTTTAGTAATTAAATCTAAAAACTGATTCGACATTTTCTAAAATCCTGGGATATATCATCGGGAAAATTTGAACCTTCAACTATTTTTGTGAAGGAAAGCTAATCAATTTAGCTTTTACTTTATTTAAGCATAAAGTCCATCTACCTTAAAAAATAATGACCTGAATTACCAAGCTATTTATTTGATATTTTTATATATTTTAAGATAAAAATGGTTTGATTTATCTATTTTTTGAACAATTGTTAAACTTACTGGCGTTATAGGAGTATCTGAACAGAAATAGTGATTGATCACACCCTATTGCTGATAAATTTTTATAAATAATTAAAGTAAATACTGATTTATTGAAAATCCCTTATTGCTTAGGCTATTTCTAGAAATCATACTTTTAAGAAGGAAATCTTATTTCTCCCACAAAATTAATCCCCCAAAACTGGAGGACTAATTTGTTCAATCAAAACTCTAAACTTAAATTAAAATTTTGCATTCAAGACTTGAGAAGTAACTTTACTTTTCCACAGCTCACGCAATGTTGGTAAATAGAATTTCTCACCCAGCTCGACCAGTTCTGCATCAATCAGCGCATGCATTTCATGCATAAACAGATAATCAAGCTCAACAGTCGTCAATTTCGCCTGCTGTTTTTGATAGTCTCTGCGTTTCTGCTGGGCCTGTTTAACCAAACGATCGGCAAATGCCTTATCTTTAAACTGGGTGATCGCCTTTAAGCGCAGTTCGATAATGCCCCAACCGGTTAACAACATCTGGAAGGTCTCAAAATCACTACTGGTCGATTCCCAAGACATTTCTTCCAGATTTTCATCATCCGGTAGAACAGGTAAAAGAAGTTCCATGACGCTCGGAAAAATCTTTTTAAAATTCAGAATAAATTTAACAGGATGCTCACCTGGATAATCCTTGAATTGCACCTTTCTTTGAACATCTGTTAAACAAATATCAAGCATAAAACAATCATCAGTGGTTAATCTCATCGAGTTCTATTGTACGCAACTCTGCCTGAGATAAAAACCACTGCTGACAATTCCATGATAAAACAGGCTGAAAGATTGAAAATAAAAGCCTTAAACGCTTTATTTTACATTTGGTGAGACCATCTGTTCAGGACGCACCACCTCATCAAACTGTTCAGCCGTGACTAAACCAAGTTCAACAGCCACCTGCTTTAAGGTTTTAGCTTCTTTATAGGCAGTTTTGGCAACCTTGGCTGCATTCTCGTAACCAATCACCGGGTTTAATGCAGTGACCAGCATTAATGAGTCATGCAAGAAATGATCAATCTTGTCACGGTTCGGCTCAATACCTACGGCGCAGTGATCATTGAAACTATTACAGGCATCGCCCAAGAGCTGGATGGATTGCAGTAAGTTATAGGCAATCACAGGCATAAACACATTCAGCTCAAAGTTACCCGATGCACCTGCCACATTAATCGTGGTGTCATTTCCAAGCACTTGCGCCACCACCATGGTCATGGCTTCACTTTGCGTCGGATTGACCTTACCCGGCATAATGCTTGAACCTGGCTCATTTTCAGGAATACGCAGTTCACCAAATCCACAACGAGGCCCACTGGCTAACCAACGAATATCGTTGGCAATTTTATTTAGGCTGACTGCAAGGGTTTTTAATGCGCCTGAAGCAAATACCGCAGCATCACGGCCGGCCAAAGCTTCAAATTTATTCGGAGCAGTGACAAATGGTAGACCTGTCAGCTTCTCCAGTGTCTCTGCGGCCTGAACTGCATAATCAGGATGGGCATTTAGACCTGTACCAACAGCCGTCCCGCCCAATGGCAACTCATACAAACCCAGTAAAGCTTGCTGTAAGCGAATCAAGCCATGATCAAGTTGGGATACATAACCACTAAATTCCTGACCTAGGGTTAAAGGTGTCGCATCCTGTAAATGCGTCCGGCCAATTTTGACAATATCGGCAAAGGCTAAAGATTTTGCATGCAAGGTATCGCGTAGACGGGTAAGCGCTGGAATAAGAAGTTGATTAATCTGCAAACTCGCTGCGACATGAATCGCAGTCGGGAAAGAGTCATTGGTCGATTGGGCACGGTTGACATGATCATTTGGATGAACCGGTTTTTGCGCACCTAAATGATTGCCCAATTTTTGATTGGCAATATTGGCTATCACCTCATTACAGTTCATATTACTTTGCGTGCCTGAACCGGTTTGCCAGACCACCAGTGGAAACTGGCTATCCCACTGCCCGCTAATCACCTCATCTGCTGCATCCACAATATAGCCCGACAGCTCTTGAGGAATCTGATCCAGTTTAGCATTGGTCAAGGCTGCAGCTTTTTTTACCAGTCCCATTGCACCAATCATTGCCCGTGGCAAGCGTTCATTGCCGATCTTGAAGTTTTGCAAGCTACGCTGGGTCTGAGCGCCCCATAAAGCCTCACTCGGTACAGCCACTTCGCCCATGGTGTCATGTTCAATACGTGTTTGCATGTTCAACCTCAATTTTTTACATATCGCTGATTTTAAAAGCATCTATCACGATACTTTGCTAGATTGATTAAAAGTAATCGATTATATTAAATATGTAAATGATAATTATTATCAAATATTTTTTACTTATCTCATTTACTGTCCTCTCAGTATATTTTGATAAAATAGCCATTCATCCTCAAGCATCTTTTTCAGTGAACGTTGCGGTTGCCAATGCAAAATCTGCTGTGCCTTTTCAATATTCGCGCCTAGCTGGTCAAGCTCTGCATGAGGATAAGGCAAGGCATCGACTGTTCTAATTGCAGATTGGGTCACTTCTGCCAGTTGATCCAACAAATCCTGTATCGAAATGAGCGTTCCAGCAATATTGAAGGCTTCACATTTTAATTCCTGTTGTTGCCATAGCCACTGCAAGGATTTAATCACCGCATCACAACTGTCTGCCACATGCAGAAAACTCCGCTCTACTGTTCCATCCGCAGTATAAGCCTGACGGCGTAATTCCAGATATTCGCGCTGCTGCGCAGCGACCTGCATTGCCAAAGGCACAATATTTTTCGGTAAAGGTGGCACCGCCTCGCCTAGGACACCATGCTCGAAGGCGCCGCTAATATTAGATAGTCTTAAGATAGCAATGCGCCACTCGTTATCTGTTTTGACAGTATCCCGAATAATTTCCTCAACCATCTGTTGCGATTTAATATAGGGATTGGGATAAGTATAGTTAAAAGGTAGATCTTCATTGAGATCCGTACCGGATTGTCCATAGACTGCCAGACTGGATAAATGCACCAGATGCCGTACGCCGGTACGTTGCATGGCGCGCATTAAGCTCATAATACAGCTGACATTATCATTATAATATTCAAGGGGTTTTAATACTGATTCTTCTAGCGACTTAAAACTGGCAGCATGTACTACAGCCTGAATCGAATGCTGTTCAAATACTTTGTTTAATGCAGGCGTATTGCGAATATCAATTTTGATAAAAGGCACATACATCCCGGAAATATATTCAAGTCGCTCCAGCGTCTGCAAATTGGCATTGGCCAAATTATCGACCACAATGACCTCTAATCCTTGTGCTAACAGACTTAAAGCAATATGTGAGCCTAAAAAGCCTAATCCACCCGTCACTAAAATCATTGTATACTACCTACTTTCTGATGAAGCCCAGATCAAGCTGTTGCTATTGATCAAGCCTGTAGTGAATTTCGATGAGCACCTTAATTCTTGTTACCTCCGCACCAACTTCTATTTATGCCTGGCATGCCCTTGGTTTGGCGCAGGCATTACACAACAAAAACCAAGAATTCCGCGTATTCTTTTATCAGGACGGCGTGTCGGTCGCAAATGCACTGCAATGGGTGCCCGACGATCAACGTCATCTTACACATGCCTGGCAAGCACTCAATATTCGCCTACCGGTCTGTGTAAGTGCAGCACTGGCGCGAGGGATTACAGATCAGGACAATGCTCAACGTCACAATATTCAGCAGCATAATCTGGCGGATGCCTTTGAATTGGTCGGTTTAGGTGAACTTGCCGATGCTGTTCAATCCTCACAACGTCTGATTCAATTCTAGATGTTCCATTTTTTAGAATGTGTTGCTTTTCCAAGGAATCTTGTGTGAAATCTGTACTTGTTATATTAACCCAAGCCAATCTGACCAGCCTGCAAGTGCATGAAAGCCTGTCTGCGACCATGGTTTTGGCGACATTTGGTGCGGAAGTGAAAGTTCTGCTACAAGGTGCAGGTCTTAGTCTTCTACGCTCAGAACTGCAATTTGATCAGTTACAACATGCCTTTAAACTGGCATCAAATATGGTCGACAGTTTTGAGTTTTATGACCTCACTCCAATTCTGATTGAACAGAAAAACCAGAACTCGCCCTTTGTGGCTCAGAACGAACAAGAGATTGAATTTATTGAGCTAAGCCCAGCGTTTATTCAAGGCTTTGATCATGTGCTGTATTGGTAAGGAATAAAGGATATATAAAATGTCAAATCACACACTTTATCTGATCCAATCGAACTATGCGGCAACGGCGCAGATTCTGGAACAACTCGCTCAAATTTATACCCCAGTTGATCAGATCGTACTGATGGGTGAAGCCGTATTACAGCTGGAGCATTCATTTCTACAAAATTTGCCGAAAATTTACATGCTGGAAAATGATGCAGAGCTTTTGACACAGCCTTTGCCGGATCAGGTCAAGCTTCTCGATTTTGCCGATTTTGCAGATCTTTGCCTCGGGTTTAATCGCTGTATTTCAATGAAATAATCAATGAGTTAAATATGAATTTAGAACTGGATCAAGATGGTCATCTGATCGATTACACCATTTGGAATGAAGAAGTCGCGCAAGTCCTGGCCAATAACCTGGAACTGAACTTAACCCCGTGGCATTTTGAAATTCTGCAAGCAGTGCGTCAGTTCTATCAGCAGTTTGGCCATTCACCGGCCACACGTCCCTTAATTAAATTCCTAATGAAAACGGTTAGTGCTGACATCAACAATGCCATGCTTCAGGAAAAGTTTAATACGGGTCTGGTCGCGCGGCATTTAAGCCGTTTGGCCGGCGTACCCAAGCCTGCAAATTGTTTATAAAAGTACGCTGTCTTCAATACTTATATCTAAATGCCTGAATTCTCATTTGGGCTTTTTTATGAAAGCAATTTTCACATCTAAAATAATAAAAGATATTCGTGGCTTGAATTCCTCAACTTCGGATTTGTTCTAAGGTTCGCAAAGCCCGATGCAATTCATGATCCATTTCTGGCAGAACTTTCAGCAGAAACTCAATTTGTGCTTTCGCCTCGTCTCGAGTCACCAGTTTAGCTTCTACCAGCGTCTGCTGTAGACTAACCAGCAAACTGACCTGTCTAGGATCTGGTTGTTGCCCCTGACCTAAAGCACTGATGATTTGAGCAAAGTCTAGATATAACTGTTGTTGCTTTAACAATAGGCTTTGCTTTGTAGCTACATTATTTGGTTCAGCCTGTGTATTTTGGCTATTGCTCTTAAAACTCAGAGACATATAGCTGGATGATTTTTCAAGTCGGGCAACCTGATCACGATGGGCTTGGACTTGATTGGCAAAATCAGTCCGATAGATGTCTTGTCGTATCTGGTAAGCAATAGCCACCAAAATGCCGAACAAGAGTAATCCGATGATGAGATATAAAAGAACGGTCTTATCTTTCATCTTGATCTCCTCAACCCAATAAAGACAGCTCTTATCAAAACGCTGCCTATATCGTTGCTCGACTACGGCGTTGACCAGTCTATTGGTGCATAGCCGATCCGGACACGTTGTGGATGATTCCCAACTGGTACACTGAGCACTTTATCCCCTGTGGCAAAATCAATCACGGTCACCACATCGGTTTCACTTTCTGAAATCACACAGCTACGACCATCCGGGCTTCGCGTTGCCCAATAAGGTTTTCCTGCAGAAATCAGTTTCCCGGCAGTCAGCGTCTTGCGATCTACAATGGTAGCGTAGTTATCCATCGTACCGGCGACACAGAGCTTTTCACCATCAGCACTGATTGACAAACCATGATGACGCGAATCATTGACCCATTTTGTCCGGTCTTTCGGGATACTATCACTGCCTGGAAGCTGTCCGATCCGGCTAATCTTGTTCTGATTCAGATCATATTCAATCAGACCATTAAAGAATGAAACCTGAGCATACAGTTTGGTTTCATCCTTGCTAAACACCATCGGTCGTACTGAATTGGATAAATCTTTGCGGCCAAAAGCATCGAGTGCAGGTCTAAAATCAATTTTTCTCACCACCTGATGTGTATTGGCATCTGCGATAGTGATATAGCGCTTGCCTTTGGTAAAGTCTTGCCACTGTGCATCCATCGACGTTTCCACATTGCCGATAGCAGAGTTCAGGATCTTGTTGCCGCCATCGAAGTAAATATTTTCATGTGGTTTATCACCAGTGCTGAAACGGCCCAACTCTTTACCGGTATGGATATCCAGGACATGTACCACATTGCCTGAAGATGCAGATACGGCGACCCGCTGCCCATCTGGTGATACCGCCATATGGTCGGCACGGAAGCCTTCTACAGGCGTCCGCCAGTTAATCTTGCCAGTTTTGATATTAATTGATACCACATCGGCGAAACTTGGGCGCGATGCAACGACTGACTGACCATCTGGTGTCGAGTACATATCATCCACCAGCTGATCATTGCCTTCACCGGCTGTGGCCTGAATATAAGTATAGGCAATCAGTTTGATTGGATTCAGGTGAATTTCTTTAAGGCGCTCTTTCCGGTCAGGAATCATGTTAATGACGCCTATTTTGCCAAAATCACCCGATGGCCGAATCACGGTTACCGTACCATCCCAGTTGTTTCCGACAAAGAAAACCTGCTGTGAATTGGCAGGTGCTGCTGAAGGCGCAGAAGCGGCCTGTACACTCGGAAACGCAGACAGCATCGCCATTACAGATAAGGTCAGACAGAACCGTGGCCATTTTTTATTTTGAATTTTCATCCATTATGCTCCGCATAATAATTTATATTTTTGTTTTGATTCCTTGTTTTGTACACAGTCAGGCTGTGTTTTAACTTATCTAATATACAAACGTATAAAATGATTTACTGTTATTTCCGACCAAAAAATATGCAGCTATTTTAAATCTATCACTTCAGGTTCTATGAATTTAGGTGATCATCGTGCTTTGATTTTATGTATCCAGCACATCGACGAACTGTGCATTGAGTACTTTGGCAAGATCAGCCGGTTTTAATCCAATATCCAAGCCTCTTTTACCACCACTGACATAGATCTTATCCAACTGTTCTGCGCTAGCATCAATCACTATTTTTAACCGTTTCTTCTGGCCAATGGGACTGATTCCGCCAACCAAATAACCGGTCAAACGTTCTGCATGTTTAGGATCTGCCATCTGAAGTTTTTTGCATCCTACAGCCTGCGCTACTTTTTTCAGATTGAGTTGATGATGTACCGGCAATACCGCAACAAAATACTGTTTATCATCCGTGACCAATAAAGTTTTAAAGACTTCTTCCACCGAGAGCCCTAATTTTTCAGCAGCTTCTAGCCCGAAACTTTTGGCATTAGCATCATGTTCATATTCATGAATACTATATTCGATTTTATTGGCTTTTAATAGTTTGCATGCAGGTGTCATAGAAGGTCTGGCTTGAGTTGAATCACATAATTATATAAAGATTAGCTCAAGAAGTTAATTTAGATGAGGCATCTATAGAGCAAATTTTGCTTTAAGCTCGTATTCCGCTTCAATCAGGCCTATTTAGTTCAATCGTTATGCTCTTCAATACTTTTAAACTTTTCTTGAAAAAATGATGGTGCGCAAAATTGCAACAAATGTATGCGTTTTTGCCACTATCTAAGCGTTAGGCAATTAATGGCTTCACTGTATAGAAGACTTGAAGATGAACACATTCGTCACTTCGCTCATCTATACACATGAAGCATATAGATCGAGCTTTTCAGCTTAAATCTGCTGAGGTTCAAATTTTATCTCAGGAAAAAGAAATAGATTCTTGTGCAGTGTCTGTCATGAATACTTGAATTGAAAGTGATGTAACTAATTCCAATCTATTGGAAGAATAGGCCTAGGAAAATTTAAGTGAAAATATCATCAAAAAGATTTAACATATTGTCTTATCTTATATTTTTAAATTTTCATCACGTTTTAAGAAGCGGTCGATATCTTATATATAAAGAGGATAATCAGCACAAATTTAAAGTCAGAATGTAAAGCGTTTTCTATGCTCTAGAAGTCGAACATTGTAGTAAAACCAGCCAGACAACTCTTGCTCAAAACTAAAAATATCACTAAAAGGAAGAATTTAGCGTTAACATGAAGATACAGTTACATAAAGGATATTAACTGTTTTTGCCAATTGGGTTTACAATGAAAACAATCTGAATACCCTGCGAATTGTAATTTTTTAACATTGCCAAATCTCTGCAAAGTTTTCATTATAGCGCCACTGTTTAGGATATGCTTTCTACGTCAATTCAAAGAAATTATAAATAGTCATGTAGAAAATCATGCAATAATAAGCAGAGTTTGCAGCTATCTTGCAAACAAACCTCGATACTTTTTAATTGGAGCATGCTGGATGAGTTCGACCATTTTGGTTATTCATGGACCGAATTTAAATTTGCTTGGAAAGCGCGAACCAGAAGTTTATGGTCATCTTACGCTTGGCGATATTAATCAGCAACTGACTGCTCAGGCTCAACAGGCCACATTACAACTCGATACCTTCCAAAGCAACTGGGAAGGTGCAATCGTTGACCGAATTCATCAAGCCCAACTCGACGGCGTACAATATATCATTATCAATCCGGCAGCATTGACACATAGTTCTGTTGCGGTTCGTGATGCCCTGCTTGGTGTCGCCATTCCTTTTATTGAAGTCCATTTGTCAAACGTCCATGCACGCGAGGCATTTCGACATCATTCGTACTTGTCCGATAAAGCCATCGGCGTGATCTGTGGTCTGGGTGCAAAAGGCTATGCTGCTGCGCTCGACTATGTCATTGAAAAAATACAATCTTCTACAAAATCTTAATTAGGAATACTGTCTCATGGATATCCGTAAAATCAAGAAACTCATCGACTTGATGATTGAATCTGACTTACAGGCGATCGAAGTTAAAGAAGGCGATCAATCGATTGCATTAACTCGTCGTAATCCAGTGGTTGCAGCGGCTGTTCCTGCAATGCCTGCACCTGCAGCTGAAGTACCTGCGGCGAAGTCTCCGCGCGGTGCTGTTGAAACCTCTCCAATGGTTGGGGTGTTTTACTCTGCACCAAGCCCAGGCGAAGCGACATTTGTCAAAGTGGGTCAAACCGTTTCTGCTGGTGATACCTTAGGTATTATCGAAGCCATGAAAATCATGAACCCGATTGAAGCAACTCAAAGTGGTGTGATCGAAGAAATTCTAGTGAAAAATGGTGAAGTGATTCAATTCGGCCAACCACTTTTCCGCTACCGCGCTTAATCACCCCGGGGATTTATAATGTTGCAAAAAGTTTTAATTGCAAACCGTGGTGAAATTGCTTTACGCATCACCCGGGCTTGCAGAACTTTAGGGATCAAAACCGTAGGTGTCTATTCTGACGCAGACAAAGACCTGATGCATTTGCGTTTCTGTGATGAAGCGGTTTGTATCGGTCCGGGTGCGAGCAGTGACAGCTACCTGAATATTCCTGCGATTATTACAGCTGCTGAAATTACTGGCGCAGATGCCATCCATCCTGGTTATGGTTTTCTCGCTGAAAATGCTGAATTTGCTGAAATCGTAGAAAATTCTGGTTTTATCTTTATCGGTCCACGTCCAGAACATATTCGCTTAATGGGGAACAAGGTTTCTGCCATTATTGCCATGAAAAAAGCGGGTGTACCAACTGTACCGGGCTGCGACCATGCCGTAACCATTCACAATGCACTCGCTGAAGCGAAAGAGATCGGTTTCCCGCTGATTGTCAAAGCTGCTTCTGGTGGTGGTGGTCGTGGTATGCGTATCGTCGAAAATGTCGACACCCTGCTGGAATCTGTTCAGGCTGCACAGCGTGATGCAGAAATGTGGTTTGGTGATGATACGGTCTATATGGAACGTTTCCTGCAAAAGCCACGTCATGTTGAAGTACAGGTACTGGCTGATGGTAATGGCCATGCGATTCATCTCTATGATCGTGACTGCTCGCTACAGCGTCGCCATCAAAAAGTACTGGAAGAAGCGCCAGCACCGAACTTACCAGAGCAAGCACGTGCCGATATTCTAGAAGCCTGTGTCAATGCCTGTAAACTGATGCAATATCGTGGTGCAGGTACATTCGAATTCCTGTTTGAAGATGATGGATTCTTCTTCATTGAAATGAATACGCGTGTTCAGGTTGAACATCCGGTAACTGAAATGGTAACCGGTATTGATATTATCGAACAGCAATTGCGTATTGCTGGTGGCTTAGGTCTCGATATTCATCAAGAAGATGTCAAGGTTTTAGGACATGCGATTGAATGCCGTATTAACGCAGAAGATCCATCAACCTTCTTGCCTTCACCCGGCAAGATTGAGAGCTTCTATGCACCAGGCGGCGCAGGTATCCGCTTAGACTCGCACATCTACCCAGGCTATAGCATTCCGCCGTATTATGATTCGATGATCGCCAAACTGATTTCGCATGGCAAGGACCGTGAGACGTCTATTTCTCGCATGAGAAATGCCTTGGAAGAAATGATTTTGACTGGTGTTAAAACCAACATTCCTTTGCACAAAGATTTAATCCTTCAGGATAAAAACTTCTGCAAACAGGCGATGGACATTCATTATCTGGAAAAACATTTGTTGAAACAGCTAGAAGGTGCTGAAGAGAAAGCTCAATAAGCTTAAAGCTTATAAAAAACCGCTGAAATTCAGCGGTTTTTTTATGTTGATGATTCATTTATGGTAATACACGTCTGAGCACGGCAAAGCATTGCTCGGCCTTGTCATTGGCACAGAAATTAATCGTGTACGGATTTTGCCATTTCACAAAATACTGGGAAATTTCACCGGATTGATCAACCTGATTGCCTGAGCAGTCTTTTTCATTATTATCATATTTAACCTGAAGAATCAGTGCGGGAATCTGAACGGTCGGATCCTGTGCAGGCTGATAATCATATAATCCTGAAGTCCACTCTTCACCACTTTTAATTACGACATTATTATTGCTTTTAAAATTATAATATTCGATACATTTTTTATTATCCGGAATTTCCATCCCCCACAACCCCACAATTTCAGGCCGGGTTTTCACGGTAAATGTATTTGGGATTTCAGCAGCTTTAGCAGAAACTTCCGCTGGTTTTTTATTTTCTGTCGCCATTAGCCAAGGTGAGCTCATGAGTAAGATAAGGCTAAGACATATTTTTTTCATATTTACCGGCATCGTTTTAACAATTGATTCTAAGTTAGCATATTTTTTCAGAATCGTATCCCACTCTGGAGCAGTTTAAATCTGAGTCCATAAAGTTTTTATCATATTGTTTAAAAACATGGATTTCTTTTCCAGTTTATTTTGTATATATTTCGTATATAACAATCTTAACATCATGTATTAATAACAGATTAATCAAAAAATAACTGTATATATAAAATCAGACTTACTTGCTAAACAAAGTGATCATTCACACTTAAAAATTTAAATATAGGATTTTAAATTTGCAATTGGCTCGAATAACAGAACAACAATTAAATCATGAAACCTATGCTTATTTTGTCATTGTGTTCGCTGTTTTAGTATGTTGTTTTATTGGGATCGCAACCAGGCCACTCGGCTATCTCGCCCTGATCTGGCCAGCCAATGCTGCCTTACTGGCCATATTCCTGCGTTTTCCACATTTAAATCATCTGGGTGGCTGGCTGGGTGCATTCAGTGCTTTTATGTTTGCAGATCTGGTCATAGGCAACAGTCTGCTGCAAAGCCTGTTTCTTACACTTTCCAATCTGATTAGTACCATTGTCTCGATATTTTTATTCGTTATTTCAAGATTAATTATAAATACTACAATACCGGTTATACCTTTATTCATTTATTTGGCATCTTCGCATTTGCCGGCTGTCTGGCCAGCGCTGCTTTTGCAGTTGCCACCCTGCCAAACTTACCCAATACATTCATGACCAAAGAAAACTTATGGATTGATTTTGGTCTATGGTGGACGGGCGAGATGGTCAATTATATCGTGGTATTACCTTTGGTTCTGGCCTTTCCCAGAATCAAGGATATGCAGTATCTGTTTAAAAACCGCCGTCAAAAGCCTCATCATTTCAGTTATTTTCTGCCCGCAGCTACAGTCGTACTCTGTGTCATCATCACCAATATTTTTTCAGGTCCGGGCGCCCTGCTCTATCCTTTGGCTGCGCTTATCTGGGCCGCATTAACCTATCGCCTGTTTAGCATGACACTGATTAATGCGTTTGTGATTATTTTAACCTATTACAGCCTGACGCAGTTTTATGCCACAACGCATGACACCTTGGCAAATTCTACGATTTATATTTCGCTCCGGATCGGGCTGTTTATGCTGGCCTTATCGCCGCTTATTCTTTGTATTATTAGTCAAAACCGCAATGAGTTGTTTAAACGGGTTCTCTATCTGGCCAATCATGACAGTCTGACCCGCACCATGAACCGTCATTTTTTCTTTCAGAAAGGTGAATATTTACTGCAATATGCCAACAGAATGGAATTTTCGGTCATCATGCTGGATATTGATCATTTCAAACGTCTGAACGATGATTTTGGCCATCATGTCGGTGACAAAGTGCTGCAACATTTTGCGGAAATCATTCGCTGCAATTTACGTGCTGAAGATCTGTTTGCACGAATTGGTGGGGAAGAATTTGTGCTGTTACTCTGGAACACCGAGCCTTTTGAGGCTCAGGATATTGCAGAACGCATACGTAAACGTGTAGAAAAAACCCCGATGCATCAATCAGATGGTTCAGATCTCTACATTACCGTGAGTGTAGGGATTACCCATCAAAATGAACCACAATCACAAGACCTGCAACACCTGATCAATATTGCGGATCAGGCCTTATATCAGGCCAAACATCGTGGACGTAATCAGGTGGTACTTGCATCTTAAACTAAAATCATCTACAACCTTGAACAGCATTAACGCTAGGGAATGGCAATGAAATTAGAAGAATATCTACAATATGACGGTTTAGGACTGGCTGAACTGGTCGCCAATAAACAGGTACATTCCAGTGAACTTTTATCCGCTGCCTTAGAGCGTAGCTCAATTGCCAATCCCGAACTGAATGCTATTATTATTCCCATGCATGAGCATGCATTAAAACGGACCCAGCAGAATTTATCCGGACCTTTTGCCGGTGTGCCTTTTCTGGTCAAAGACCTGTTTCAGGAATATGCAGGTTATCCAACCTCTTATGGCTGTCAGGGCTTAAAACGGATCGGTTATATTGCCGAAACCAATGCCGAGATTGTCAATCGTTGGGAAAAAGCTGGAATTGTCACTTTTGGCCGTACCAATACGCCTGAATTTGGCATTAAAGGGATTACCGAACCAGATGCCTGGGGTAGCTGTAAAAATCCATGGAATTTACAACATAATAGCGGCGGCTCATCGGGTGGCTCGGCTTCTGCTGTGGCTGCCGGCATTGTACCAATTGCGGGTGCAGGCGATGGCGGCGGTTCGATACGTATCCCCGCTTCATATTGCGGGCTGTTTGGTCTAAAACCAAGTCGTGGCCGTACCCCCTGGGGGCCGCAAATGAGTGAGGCCATGCATGGCGCTGCGATTCAGCATGTATTAACCAAAACGGTGCGTGACAGTGCTGCAATGCTGGATGCTACTCATGGTGAAGATCATAGTTCACTGTTTAAAATTCAACGTCCTCAACATCATTATCTGGATGTGATTCAGCAGCCACCCAAGAAGCTGAAAATCGCGTTTAGCACTTATTCTACGATTGGCACACCTGTCTCTCAGGATGCAATTCAAGCTATTAAACATACAGCAAAACTACTAGAGTCTCTGGGTCATGAAGTGATTGAAGACCGTCCAGCGATTGATGGGATGCAGTTGGCCAAGGATTTTATTACCACATGGTTTAGCCAGTTTTCTTTCATGCTGGATGAAATCCAGAAAAGCTATCCGTCTAGATCGAATGATTTTGAATTGGACTCTTTGGCACTGGCCGCCTTCGGAGCCAAGACCAGCGCGCTGGATTATATTCAGAACCTAAATAACTGGGGTCAGTATGTAACCCAGATGAATCATTTCTTTGATGATTATGATCTGTATTTGACGCCTGCAACGGCGACAGTGGCTCCGAAAAATGGTGAGGTCAAAACACCTGCTTGGCAAAAACCAATTTTAAAAGCTTTATTGAATGTGGGTAAAGCACATTTGCTGGCACAAGGCAAACTGGTCGATAAGATTGTTAAAGAAAATCTGAAATGGGTGCCCTTTACCCAGCTCGCCAATATTACCGGCCTTCCAGCGATGTCGGTACCGCTGTACTGGAATGACCAGAACCTGCCGCTCGGTTCACAGTTTATTGCGCCGTTTGCACGTGAAGATCTACTGCTCCAACTTGCGGCCCAACTGGAGCAGGCACAGCCGTGGTTTGAGCAATACTCAAAAATCCGTATTTAATGTCAAGATAATATGTTCAAGCCTGTTTTTGCAGTTCGACTTTGTTAGGCAACCCGAAAACCAGCAATAAACCAGACAAGGTCGATGCCGCAGCAGCGATAAAGATAGATGTTCCGCCTATTTGATCCCAATAATAACCAGCCAGAATACTACCGCTTGCTACCCCGATCCCCCACATGGTGCTATAAAGTGCCTGTCCACGCCCTTGTTGCCCTGCAGAGAAGTTCTGGAAAATTACCCGCATTGCGATCATATGAAATAAACCAAAACTGAAAGCGTGAATCGTTTGAGCAAAAAACTGTGCCGTAAATGAAGCAGGAAATACCCCAACGATGAACCATCTTAATCCAGTCATTAACAAGCATAGCGTGACCAGATGACGCCATGACCAGCGTGTCAAAAAGAACGTCGCATAGGCAAACATGATAATTTCTGCAATAACTCCGACTGACCACAGCAAACCAATCTGGCTGGTACTAAATCCAGCCTGACTTAGATAATTGCTGTAAAAACTATAGAACGGTGCATGCGAAAATAACAGAATTAATTCGATCAGAAAAAAACTATACACGACAGGACGTTTGAATATCGGCCATAAAGGTTCGAGCTGTTTCTGTGCAGTGGGTGCCGTCCTTGGTTCTTTAATAGTAAATGACCAGAGAAAGGCCAGAAATGAAATACAGAGCAACAAGACTGGCAACATACTGATGCTGATAATTTCAAAGACGGTACCTAAGCCGAATACACCGATTATAAAACCGACAGATCCCCATTTTCGTACTTTGCCATAGAGCTCTGCTCTTTTTTCTCCGAGCCAGAATAGAGTCACGCCTTCAAATTGTGCCAAAATCGCATTTTGAAAAAAGCTGAAAATCAGCATCAGTAAAGCCACTGACTGAAAGCTGTTAGGAATGATAAACATCATCAACCAGATACAGGCTTCCATCCAGGTGGCAATCCGTACCAGCAACATGCGCTTACCAGATTTATCTGCAATCCAGCCCCAAATAAAAGGCGCAAAAAACCGAGTGAGAATCGCAATAGAAGATAAAACACCGATTTCCTGATAGTTAAAGCCTTGATCTTCCAGATACAGACTCCAGAACGGCATGAATGCGCCCACAATCGCATAGTAGAAAAAATAGAATCCTCCCAGTCTGGTACTGATTGCAAGTGCTTGCATTAGATTGTATTCCCTTGCATCTTCAATGGCTTATAAATACTAATAGTTGCGTCATATTGCATTGAATTGCCCTTACTTGCTGTTCAAAGGTCTACAAATCCACAGAAAATATATTTTAAAAAAATTTGTAGACTGCACCCTAAGGCACGAAATTTTCGTAAGTTTATGGCTAAATGTGGCTAAAGTAAAAAATCAATATTGAAAGGCATTTACAATGCGTGAAAACATGAATCTATTTTTATAGAGCAACCTCGGATAAAAATGGGAATATTTTTAAGAAGGAGTTATTTCAATTCACCTTTGATACTTAATAAAGCAAAGTTACGGGAATATTGAATACTTTTGAAATAAAAACACGCTTTAAATCTTCTCTCCAAATAGCTAAGCCACTGATTTAAAATCTTCAATCCTCTATTTAAGAGGCCTATTTTTAGAACTAAAATACTCATTGTGGAGTTTAGGTATCGAAGCAATATCCGATAATTCCACTGACTTCGCACTTTAGTAGACAAATCATCTACCTGCACCATGATTCAAAAATATGGTGAAATATGAATAAGATATAAATCTCGAAATCCTACATATCGCTACACTCGCATCTCTAAATCATCTCATTGTAAGTGCTTTTAATATGCCATTCTTGGCAGGTCGAATCTTCGACAATTAAAATTGAGAAACTTATGTTAGTTAATACAAATACTGCTCAAAAAGCGTCTTTCAATCAATTTTCTAATAATGCGACTGAGAACAAACCTAAGCCAAATGAGCAAGAGCAAAAACCGAATCAAGGAGAGCCAGCTCCTATAACCAAAGAGCAAAATGATCAAAAAAATCAGGCGAATAAGAAAAACTCATAATATTATGTTGAATTAATAAAAGAAGCCTATCTCCCTGATAGGCTTTTTGCATTCAAAAGATAAACATTTTCCATAAAAGCCTGAGAAATAAAAAAGCCCATCCTACGATGAGCTCTTTAATCCAATAGATCTAATTCTTACAAGCTGCGAATTCTTGCAGTACAAATCGTTTTACACTTTCATCAAAATTTGGTCTGGAAAGAGCGAGCTTGCCATTTTTCATAGATTTATAACAATAGCTTGCGGCTACGCCTACACCAAACAAAGTCAACAACTTCATTGCTCACCTCATTAACTGTCAGATTTGAATACAAAAATTAGCATTCAAATGTGTAGTTTTCCAACTTAATTTAGAGTGTTTTTTGTACTCCATGTTAATTAATGTATGGGTAGAAAATAACAAAGCTGACCATTGGATAAGCTGTTCTAACGTCAAAACCTAATTGTTGATGTGCATATCAACCCAATTAAGGAAGCTGTTTTTATCCGTAAATTTAGGTGCAGAACTTATGCTCAGTATTTCTTTATTTCCAAATTTACCACTAATGTTATGGAATGCTTGGACTTTAAATTCCTGAGGCTCTCCTTCGTGCAGCGTTCTAAAATACTCTACTGACTTATCAAACTCACTTTTCTCTTTAAAGCCAGGACGTTCTTTTAAAAACTCATAAACTTGTTCTAGAGCGGGTAAATAATTATTTCTAGGCATTCTATATTCTCTAAAATTATGAGTTTTATTGTGAATGCCTATTCTGAATTAATAGTGATAAGAATGTTTAAGCTTTTCTTACCGTTTATGTAACTCTTTCTTCTTTCAAGCAGTCACGACATACTTTCACTTCTTTACCATCCGCTTGGCATTCGATTTCTGTGACACCATGAAGACCGAATAAACAAAAGATAAAATGCAGCATGACCTTTCTGCGCAAAAGATAGCTCCTTCAGGCAAAGGAGGCAAAACTGGAAATAAAACTATAGCAATGGAATCTGGGCGCTCATTTTATCGAAGATTATTTTTCATCCATTGGCGAAAAATTACATTCATATTCACCATAAAAATTCCGTTTCCAGACCCAACTACATTTACGATTTCGAATTGTTTTGAGGTCATCATTCTTATAGTTTAATTGTTATCGCAGATCAGAATGCTAAGCAAAGAGGTCGGTCATGTGTTCAAACTATGAATTCCCCTCAAAAAGTCAGCTCTCTTTATTAGATCTTCATGCAGAACAACTTGAATTGAACATGAAATCACATGTTTACCCCTTAGCACCTGCTCCTATCATGATGCGAGGTGCTGAGGGGTTTGAGTTAGATATTGCACGTTTCGGACTGATTCCCTTTTGGGCGAAAGAATTAAAATATGGTCGACATACTTACAATGCCCGAACTGAAACAATAGCGTCCAAGCCAAGTTTTCGACATGCCTGGAAAAATAACCAGTTTGCTTTAGTGCCCGTGGATACTTTCTATGAACCTAAATATATCGATGGAAAACCGCACTGGTTTGGTATTTCACGTGAAGATGGCAACCCTTTTACCGTTGCAGCCATTTATGATGATGTGCTCATTGAGGGTGAAAAAATCAGATCATTTTCGATGCTGACTATAAATTCCGATCAACACCTATTGATGAAACAGTTCCACCATCCAGATGACGAGAAGCGCTCGATTATTGTGATTCCTGAAGAATCACGCCATGATTGGTTATGCTGCGATCATGAACAAGCTCATGAGTTTTTCTTTGAAATGAGAGATGAGTTTAGAGCGAAACCCAGAGATCACCGGTTGTCGAAAAACTAAAAGCCCTAAAGCAAGTTAGGGCTTTTAGAATGTGAAAGAGCTATTTTTGTTCTCTCAATGGATTTTCCGGTTCTGCATTGGGTTTTTTCTCTGGCTTCACGCCCTTATACGAATCCTGATTGCCTTTATCATCATTAGATTCTTTTTGCGGATTTGATTCTTGCTCTGATTTATTGGTCATGTGTATCTCCTTTATCGATCCATTAAGAAATAAATATGACATCTGATCCTAAACATCAATATTATTTATGTTTCACATTCACTTTTTAGAAAAGCAAACTTTTCTGGAGGCGCTCTCACCTTTCACGACACTTGAAATTTAAATAATCAAATGAGCAGCGCTACCTGATTAGACAGCACAGCATGGAAATATCAGCTTAGGCGGGCATCGATTAAAAGAAAGTATCTGCCGATACATCAAAGCGCTCAGACAAGGCCTTGATATGACGGATATTCAGCTGACGTTTGCCATTCAATATTTCTGAAATTACTGATTGTGTCGCGACATCAGACAAGTCTGCTTGACTAAGCCCGTGTTGCTCCATCAACAAGGCCAAGGCCGTTCGTCCATCACCTTCTGGCATGGGTAGGTGTTCATGCTCATACGCCGAAACCAGATCACCCAGTTGATGAATAAGCCCCATTAAAGGATGTGATTCATCATCGCCGACAATGTCCAGAAGCTCATCCAGGGCTTCAGTTAGTGTATGAAAGTCATCTTTATTTTCCGGCTTGCTAAGCAATGGTGCAACATAACGCCAGTGATCAACGGCCTGTTTAATCATTGCATTCATTCTAACCTTCCTTCCAATGACCTTTATCATATTCATGGTGAGACGAGACATGGCGAATATAAACGCGTTTTGCCTGATACATCACCACAGCAATCAGCCGAAGCTTGTTTCCACCGATATCGAATATATGAAACTTTCCAACCTTATCTACTGCGGGAAAGAGTCTCTTCATCTCAGCAAAATCCTTAGGATGATTGGCCTTCATCAGTCGATACCAACCATCTAATGCCGTTCCAGCCTGTGGCCACTTTTGCGTTGCTTCAAGAATTCGAGCGTGGGTGATCACATGCATATATTTTATCGCATTTTGCTATATTTCTAGTATATATAAATTATCGCATTTTGCAATATATTCTTATCCGGCTATTTTAGTTCTCAATTTTAATCATTAATCGACATGTAATCCTATTTAAATCATACTCTCATAAAGTATAGACTGTGACCCGTATCATTTAAATCCAGTTGAGTTCAATCGTTATCTTGGATTTTTATTATAAAAATTTCACCCACAAACAAAAACCCCGCCAACTGATGATTGAACGGGGATTGAGCTTCATTAACACATCCGGTGAATTGGAGCATTATTCAATATCTTTCAAGCAATCACGACACTCTTTCACCTCTTCATGATCACAGGTGTAATTGATTTCAGTCGCACCATGAAGGCCAAATAAACAAAATATAAACTGGATCATGCTTTTCTCCTGAGTGTAACAAGCTTAATCAGTGATTAAGCTTGTATTGATTTTAAGACTCAATAACTCGATACGGAATAATCGGATCACGACCTGAGTAATAACTTAACCGCCTGAATACATTTCACAATTTAAGCAAAGTTAAGTTTCTGGTATTTAAGTTCGTCCAGGCTCTTCACTTTTAGTCTTTTGATCCTTCTTACAATGATCATTGCCCATCATATGACACATTTTTTCTTTGCAAGATTTAAAACAACAACCTACCATCACGCCCATGCCAAATGCACATATACATCTCATCATAGCTTTGCCCTGTCTTTTTATAAAAAGAGATATATAAATACCATCTATTCATGTTTCACTCTTGAGAGAATTTTCAGGCTTTATGTTGTATATGAAAACTTATGTGAAAGAGAATAATTAAAGTAAAAAGCTCTCATTGAGCAATCCGTGTTTATAAACAAGAAAAAGCCTGCTTAACTCTCCTAAATTAAGCAGGCTTTATAATGTGCTGATTTTCTAATTATTTTCATTAAGTTCTTGGAATGAAGCCAAGATATCACTGGCCCAGCAGTCAATCTGTGTGTGATATATAGAGGCTATGTTTCTAAATGTGCAATAAGCGTTACTTTTCTTAATTGAATGGCTTTAATTTAGGCAAAATATATTTTATTCGTTAAATTTTATGCTTAAGAGAAAACAGATGGACACTTTAGATCAATATGCATAACAATAAATTTGTTCATTTTTTAGGATAAAATTCCCTGTTGCTGTACTGTATGTGAATATCAGGAATTTTTGACTTCTTCTAAAGTTGGTAGATGACTGCTTTCTTTTTGGCTATTTCTCTCTATAATTTTTGATATGACAAATAACAAGATTTTGACATCATGATAAATCGTATACTGATTACTTTATTGATAAGTCTGACAATAAGTGGCTGCCAAAAGCAGCAAGCCGACAGTTCAGCGGAACCTGATCAAGCCCTCAAAGCCCAATTTGAACAATCAGATAATCAACTCAGTGCTTATCTGGACAAACTAGATTCTTCCAGTATTAGTCCAGAAGAAAGAACACGCATACTCTGTGAACAATATCCTAAAGAATATAAAACTCGTTATATGCCGGCTTTATTAAAACTTATGCCTCAGGAATATACAGAAAAAGGACTGCTTACAGATTTAGACAATGCCTTAAGCTTTTATAAGCAGAAAGCCAATATCCAGTGTTAATTCATACTGATTAACTTCTATAACCAAATTTTACCCTAAAAAAACCGCCTGATTCAGGCGGTTTTTTCATGAACGTACAGCTTAAACAGAATTAACGCTACAGTTTTGGCAGATCTTATGAATCATACCCACGCTGCTGGTTAATTCTATTATGGCTGCTAGTTCTGTTGATTATTCCAGATCTTGTTGAGATTGCTGGTTTTTTTGCTGATTACGCTGTGGCTGCTGTTGTTGCTGCTGATCACGCTGTTGTTGGTTATTTTGTCCCTGCGGCTGTTGTTGCTGCTGGTTATTTTGTTGCTGGTTTGGGTTTTGCTGGTTGTTTTGCTGACGCTGTTGATCTTGCGTACCTTGTTGGTTTTGCTGTTGTTGCTGTTTCTGTTGGTCTTGCTGTTGATTATTAGCCATGGTGTAACTCCTTACTATTTGCTTTAAATTAATTAAAAGCCGATAGAGTTTCGACTTAATATCTACTCTACGCATTTTTCAGAATTCTCCAACCTATAACCTGTTACAGATTAATTCAATGTAAAAAATGGTAAGCCAAGTAGTTGAAATCAAGATTAATAAGCAACATAAATTACTTTATCCAATAAAATAGACACATGATGAAAGATAATATGTTTCGAAATTTTTATTATTCAATAAAAGGAATAACTTAACCTGAGTAAAATATATAAAAAAGACATTTAAAATATTTTAAAAAATAACAATATATTATCAAGTAAAATATATTAAAAACCTATGCTTATGATATTTATGCTTAAATTCAATAACTCAGTCTAAGCATTAATATTCTTCAAAATGGAATAAAACATGCAAAAGGTAATGTTCTAAACAGTTTTTTAATAAACCAACATACGATAAGCAACATTGAATCACGTATAACGACTAAGTTGTTTCCAATTTATCTTGATTTTAATAAAAGATATTTATCAATCAGACTGATATTAATTTTGGTAATTTTTTATTTTTAAAAAGCTTTTATTAACTTAATGTTAGCCAAATAATAAGCCTCTTAAAAAAAGAGGCTTATTCACTTTAAGGTTTATCTTAGATATTCACAACTTTAACAATAATCGTTTGGGTATCTTCCTGCTCTTCAGCCAGATGTAAACGTTTAAGCTCTTTGCTTTTTACTTTGAACTGTAAATTCTGATAAGAAATCGTGCTTGGAATCTGATCAAAATATTGACCATCAGCATCAATTTCTTCCTGAAATAATGGTGTACCCAATTGGTAGTCAAGACTTTTTAAGACTACATATTTTACTGTGGTTTTCATTCTAACGCCCTACTTTCACTAAGCACTTTATTTTTATTTTTACCACTGTTCAGCTTGAGAAGAAACCTCTATTTGAAAAAATAGTCTAAGCTTTAACCACTCAGGTTTTGTGATCAAATCAGTATCAAATTGTACTAATCCATGAAAAATTTTAACTTTCATAAAAATATAAATATACTCGGAGTTGAACGACAGAAAAAATCTGTCTAAATTAAGCTAAAACCACTCGGATCATAAAGAAAATATAGAGACTATGATAAAGACCTGTTGTAACTTACTCGAAGAGAAAAATATAAAAATTGCCTTTATCGAAAGTGCAAGCTCTGGATATCTATGTAGCCAGTTTTCCATCTGTAAAGCTGACGGCGCCGAAATTCTGGCCGGTGGATTGGTCTGCTACGATGTTGGTGTGAAAACTTCGGTATTAAACATTCCCCAGGCTTTGATCAATAGTTACACTGCCGAATCCATGCCAGTTACTGTTGCCCTGGCAGACGCGGGTAAAAAGATGTTCCGGGATGCAGACTGGATTATTGCCTGTACAGGTTTGCTTAAACCCGGTGGTAGTGCGACACCAGAGAAACCGGAAGGGACTTTTTTTGTAGCAATTAATGATGGTACTCAAGTGCATCAATTCCAGTATTATTTGAAAGGTACTCCACTCGAACGTCTGAATAAACTGTCTGCCGTGGTTGCACACGATATGATTAATCTACTGAATCATTAATCTAGTTTTATAATTACGCCGCAACAAGCTTCATTATTTCTACTGTATTTTAAGATAGATTAGCATGATCAAATGCTAATCTATTTTTTGCGGGTAGAATAACCATGAATATTAAAACTGCGCTGTTTCTGCTCCCTCTTGGCTTGCCCAGTCTGGCTTTTGCTACGGTCGGTGGCCCACAAAATATTGAAATTCTAGGCTATGAAGTCAAAGAGCAAAAGCTCTATGTCATGCGTCATTACCTTGATGGTCGTGGGCGCTTGCCACAGCTGTATTATTATAATTTTAAATCCGCAAAACCGAATCAGTTGATTCAGGTCAACTCCTTATATATCAATCCAAAAACCAAACGTATTGATTATGACCAAGACAGTCGCAAGTTTGATCAGGACATTGCCAAAATCAAAAAGCGTTTAGTTCCGCTGAGTCCGATTCAAAGTTCAAAGCCACAACTTAAAATTTTAAAAACCACAACAGGGACGGCAGCTGCCTGGTACGATCCACAAGAAAAAGTGCCAAAATGGACTTATCAATATCAAGTAAAATCTGGCTCACAAAAAAGTCCGACTCATCAAGCGATCAGTTATCAGCAAGGTCTAAAAATTAGCCAGGCCTATAAAGTTCCTAAACAGAATAAAACGCTGGTGACAGTCAAGTATTTGGGGATTCCTTTTGAAACAGGCTATAGCATTGAAGATCCAGTCCTGTTAAGTCGATAAAAAATAAGGTCTCGATTGAGACCTTATTTTTTATTCAAGATATTAATAAATATTAAGCCGCTGTAGAACGCTCGGCGATCGGTACTACTTTACGCAGTTCAGGCCCAGTATAATCCGCGCTTGGACGGATAATACGGTTGTCTGCACGCTGTTCCATCACATGTGCTGCCCAACCTGTGACACGTGACATGACAAAAATCGGGGTAAACAGCTTGGTTGGAATGCCCATAAAGTGATAAGCCGAAGCATGGAAGAAATCGGCATTACAGAATAATTTCTTCTCACGCCACATCACTTCTTCGCAGCGCACTGAGACCGGATAAAGTACCGTATCACCGACATCTTTGGCTAAACGCTCAGACCAGATTTTGATGATGCCATTACGCGGATCATTGTCTTTATAAATCGCATGACCGAAGCCCATAATTTTTTCTTTACGTTCCAGCATGCCCAGCATTTCACGTTCAGCTTCTTCAGGCGAAGTCCAGTTTTCGATCATATCCATTGCAGCTTCGTTAGCACCGCCATGTAGAGGGCCACGCAAGGAACCGATTGCACCGGTAATACAAGAATGCATGTCAGATAAAGTCGATGCACATACACGCGCCGTAAAGGTCGAAGCATTAAATTCATGCTCTGCATATAGAATCAGAGAAACATTCATCACCTGTTCATGCAGTTCATTTGGCTTTTCGCCACGTAATAAATGCAGGAACTGTGCACCGATTGAATCATCATCCGTATTTTCTTCAATACGCACACCGTCATGGCTATAACGATACCAGTAACAGATAATTGCCGGTAAAGTGGCAAGAATACGGTCTGCAATATCCTGTTGCTGTTCAAAAGACAGTTCAGTTTCAAGATTGCCCAGCATCGATACGCCAGTACGCATCACATCCATCGGATGAGAATCGGCAGGAATCCGCTCTAGCACTTCTTTTAAGGCTTGAGGTAGCGTGCGCAAAGATTTTAATTTGGCTTTATAGGCAACTAACTGCTCTGAAGTTGGCAGTTCGCCAAAGAAAATCAGATAAGCCACTTCTTCAAACTGGCAATGTTCAGCCAGATCCTGCACGTCATAACCGCGATAGGTCAGACCTGCGCCACTTTTGCCTACAGTTGAGAGTGAAGTTTTCCCTGCCACTTGTCCACGCAATCCTGCGCCGGTGAGTACTTTTCCTTCAGCCATTTTTTTAATTCTCCTGTTTAAACAGTTTATCTAATGTGTCTTCGAAGCTGTGATAATCTAAAAATTCGTAGAGTTCTTTGCGTTGCTGCATAATATCCAGCACATTCACCTGAGTGCCGTGTTCACGCACCGAACGCATCACTTCAAGGGCTGCCTTTTGCATGGCACGTGTCGCTGATAATGGATACAGCACCATGCCAATACCCTGCTCTGCCAACTCATTTACCGTATAATACGGTGTATCACCAAATTCGGTAATATTTGCCAAGACTGGCACACCAACTGCATCGCATACGGTGCGATACATGGTGATATCGGTCATCGCTTCGGCAAAAATTGCATCTGCACCCGCTTCAACACAGGCACAAGCACGATCAATCACCGCTTGCAGGCCTTCTTTTTGTAGCGCATCGGTACGCGCCATGACCACAAAGTTTGCATCGGTTTTCGCATCGACCGCCGCTTTAATACGATCGACCATTTCCTGCTGTGACACAATTTCTTTATTTGGACGATGGCCACAACGCTTTTGTGCCACCTGATCTTCAATATGCACTGCGGCTGCACCAGCTGCAATCATCTGTTTGATCGTGCGGGCAATATTTAATGCGCCACCCCAACCGGTATCGATATCGACCAATAAAGGTGTATCAACACGTTCTGTAATCCTGCGTACATCTTCCAGAACATTATCCAGACTGGTCATGCCCAGGTCAGGCAAACCATAAGAATAATTCGCGACACCCGCACCTGATAAATAAATGGCTTTATAACCGACTTGTTTGGCCATCATGGCAGCATAGGCATTTACCGTACCCATAATTTGCAATGGTTTCTCGACTTCAAGTGCTTGTCTAAATCTTAGACCTGCAGACATTTGTTCTGTCATCTTCCTTTTCCACAGTCTTGGCTATAATTATTGAAACTCGAGTATACTCATTTGGCTTGCTCATTCCACAATCTGATAGAACAAATACTCTAAAACTTTAGTCAAATTTTTAAGTTTTACTTTACCTAATCCGGCAAATACTGCGCTTATGCGGTGCAATTATGAAATATGTACATATATTTGCTATGATGGCGTTTCAATCTTTATTGACATGTTGATGTATTATCTCCTATGCAAGACCTCGTCCTAGAACCGCTCGCCAAAGACCTGCCGCAGACCAAACGTGGTCATGAGCGCTGTATTGCGCTGCTGAACAGTGCAACCGAGCTGTTTCTGGAACGGAGTTATGATGCTGTGTCTCTCGATGATATTGTTCAGCATGCAGGTGGCTCCAAAGCCTCCATTTATAAGTACTTTGGCAATAAAGAAGGCTTGTTTAAAGCCATCTGTGATTATCGTCGTATCAAGTTTTTTGAAGATATCAGCATTCCGATCGAACTGATGGCACTGGATTTTCGTAGTTATCTGGTTCACACCTTGCTGAATTTTTATCATCAGATCATGCAACCTGAAAACTCAGCCTTCATGCGTCTGGTTCTGGAACAGAGTCAGCGTAATCCAGAACTGGCTCAGCATATTCATGAACACGGTCCTGTACATGTCCAGAGTGCGATTGCCACTGCATTAGAACAGGCAGATGCACAAGGCTTATTGCATTGTGAAAATCCGCAATATTCGGCTCAGCTATATTTTGGTATTTTGCGTAATCTGGAATGGCGCATCCTGATGGGAATTTCCATACAAGAAGATGATCAGGAAATCGACAAATACATCAGTTATTGTGTGGATCGCTTTTTAGACGGTCATCAAAAAGTCTAGTTTTTTTGCATTTTTCATTGCTTATAGTATATTAGCCGATTCCGTATTTTTTCTTAAACTAACCAACAACTGATTGTTGATCGAGTTTTTCGGCAATTATTGTGGAGTAACGAATGGCTCTCCGTCACTTTCTCACCTTACGCGATTTATCAACTTTAGAACTTAACCAGATTTTGCAACGCGCAATTGAGCTTAAGCGCAAACAGCATAACAATGAAGTGTTCCAACCATTTGTTGGTAAAGTGATGGGCATGATTTTTGAGAAATCGAGTACCCGTACGCGTGTTTCGTTTGAAGCTGGCATGAGCCAATTTGGTGGTAGCGCAATTTTCCTGTCTTCTCGCGATACCCAGTTAGGCCGCGGTGAACCGATTGAAGATTCTGCACGCGTGATCTCAAGCATGCTAGATATCGTGATGATCCGTACTTTCGGTCATGATATCGTGGAACGTTTTGCATCTTACTCAAAAGTTCCTGTGATTAATGCTTTAACAGATGATCACCATCCTTGCCAGTTACTTGCTGACATGCAGACCTATGTAGAGCAACGCGGCTCAATCGAAGGTAAAACTGTTGCCTGGATCGGTGATGGCAACAACATGTGTAATTCATATATTGAAGCAGCACACATGTGGGGCTTTAATCTGAAAATTGCAGCGCCAAAAGGTTATGAACCACAAGAAAAATTCCTGTCTGAATTTGCGCATTGTGTTGAACTGGTCGATACCGCGGAAGATGCAGCCGTGAATGCTGACCTGATTGTGACTGACGTTTGGGCAAGCATGGGCCAGGAAGAAGAACAAAAAATCCGTGAGAAAGCATTTGCAGACTATCAAGTGAATGAACGCCTGATGGATCTTGCGCATCCGGATTGTTTGTTTATGCACTGCTTACCTGCGCACCGCGGCGAAGAAATTTCAGAAAACTTGCTTGACCATAAAAATGCCGTGGTTTGGGATGAAGCTGAAAATCGCTTGCACGCGCAAAAAGCTCTGGTTGAATTCCTGATTAATGAAAATCTGAAAAAAGACTAAATTAAAAGCTGAATCTTCACAAATTAAGCACCAATCTCTGGTGCTTTTTTTGTCTCAGCTCTTATAATCATGATTGAAATGGAATAAAAAGTGATGTTATACAATGCAAAAAAAATATTGGGCTTTGGCACTCTTGGCAGGTTTTAGCAGTGCCACCTTCTCCGTTCATGCTTCTGAATTTGACCAATATCTTCAGGAAAAAAATATTATTGACAGCAAATTTAAAATTCAGAAAAAATCTGAACTGAATGAATTACTCGCGGTACTCAGTGCAGAAGATTCCAGAACTTTACCTTTACAGATCGATCAGAATACAATTATTGAACAATTACAGTTAAGTGCCAATAAAACCACATTAAAAGGTTTAATCACCACACCGGATTTTAGCCAATTTGAAAAAGATCTGGGCCGCAAAGAAGTGATGAAAATGATCCGTAATAATCTGCTCAATAATTGCGAGATTTTCTTTGAGCATCGCTATCAGATTGAAAACCCATACAAGGTCGAGCTCAGCCTGAGCTCGCAAACACAAACCTATAAAACTGACATTTCCCAGAAAGATTGCAAATTGAAATAGTCTAAAGAAATAAGATATTGGCTTTTATTCAGGATTAAAACATCAAGAAAACAAAGAGGTCGCTATAGCTACCTCTTTTTGATGAGGTTTGCTGTTATATCCTGCTAACGCACCAAACCTTGCGGCTGTAGAATTATAATCAGTGCCCCCAGTATTACCACCATCCCGCCAAGTAAATCCCAACGTGACAGCGTTACTTGATCAACGAAGCGCAACCACATTAGCGCCGAAAAAATATAGATGCCACCATAAGCGGCATAAATCCGTCCAGAAGCAGCCGGATGCAAGGTGAGTAGCCAGACAAAAGCCGCCAAAGCCAGAGCTGTCGGAATCCACAACCAGTGACTTCTCCCCTGATTTAAAATCAGGTAGGGAAAATAACAGCCTAAAATTTCCATCAATGCCGTGACCAGAAACAGGCAAAAAGTGGTGAGCAGCTTGGTAATTTGAATATCCATGATTTGTCTTTTGAACTGTATGAATGAATTTGATGATTTAAAATATGAGTGCATGAAAAAACCCGTGCTTGCACGGGTTTTATTTTTTCATATTGATTAAGCAGGTTCAGCAGTCTGGTCTTCAAAGACTTCAAGTTTTAAGCCAACAGCTTTACCATTTTCTTTCTTCACCGACACTGCAACATTACCGCCATTTTCAGCCAGTTCACCAAACAGGATCATTTCTGCCAATGGTTTTTTCAGGTGTTCCTGAATCAGACGCTGCATTGGGCGTGCGCCCATTAAACGGTCATAGCCTTGCTCTGACATCCATTCACGCGCACTCTGATCCACTTCCAGCATGACTTTCTTATCATCAAGTTGCGCTTGAAGTTCGGTCAGGAATTTATCCACGACATTTTCAATGATGCTGCTTGGCAATGCCTTGAACTGAATCACGCCGTCAAGACGGTTACGGAATTCCGGAGAGAAGGCTTTCTTCATCGCTTCCTGGTTATCGTTGCTATTGTCCTGTTCCATAAAGCCAATGCTAATACGTGAAATACTTTCAGCACCAATATTGGTGGTGAGGACTAGGACAACATTACGGAAATCCGATTTACGTCCGTTATTGTCAGTCAAGGAACCATGATCCATAATCTGCAATAACAGGTTAAAGACATCTGGATGCGCTTTTTCGATCTCATCAAGCAATAGCACGCAATGTGGATTTTTGTGAATCGCATCAGTCAACAAACCACCCTGATCAAAACCGACATAGCCCGGAGGTGCACCGATTAAACGCGACACCGCGTGGCGTTCCATGTACTCGGACATATCAAAGCGAACCAGCTCTACGCCCATCTGCTTAGCCAGCTGCTTGGTCACTTCAGTTTTACCGACACCGGTTGGGCCAGCAAAAACAAAGCTGCCCACAGGTTTATCGGGTGATTTCAAACCGGCACGAGACAGTTTAATGGCCGACGCTAAAGCTTCGATCGCTTCATCCTGACCAAAGACCACCCGTTTCAGATCGCGCTCAAGATTTTCCAGTACGCTCTTGTCATCTTTAGAGACCGTTTTTGGTGGTATACGCGCAATTTTCGACACGATATCTTCGATGTTTTCTACCGTGATCAAACTGTCATCTTGTTCAGCTTTTAAACGGCGCTGCGCACCTGCTTCATCAATCACGTCAATGGCTTTATCTGGCAAGAAACGGTCATTGATGAACTTCGCAGAAAGTTCAACCGCAGATACCAATGCCTGATCGTCATATTGCACATGATGGAAATCTTCAAACTTCGATTTCAGGCCACGTAGGATATCAATGGTTTCAGAAATAGATGGCTCATTCACATCGATTTTCTGGAAACGGCGTGACAAAGCATGATCTTTCTCAAAGACCTGACGGTATTCCTGAAAAGTGGTTGAACCAATGCAACGTAAAGTGCCATTGGCCAATGCAGGCTTGATCAGATTCGATGCATCCATGGTGCTGCCCATACTGGAGCCTGCACCAATAATCATGTGAATTTCATCAATAAACAGCACAGCTTCAGGTTTCTTTTTCAGCGCATTTAAAAGCTGTTTCAAGCGTTTTTCAAAGTCACCACGGTATTTTGTTCCGGCAACTAATGCTCCAATATCCAGACTGAAAATTTCAGCATTTTCGAGTGGTTTTGGCGCTTTACCATTAACGATCAACCATGCCAAACCTTCTGCAATCGAGGTTTTACCGACCCCCGGATCACCGACAAGAAGTGGGTTATTTTTACGGCGGCGGCACAGAATTTGAGCGGCACGTTCAATTTCTTTTTCACGACCAATCAGTGGATCGGTCTTGCCCTTTTGCGCTTCGATATTGAGATTCGTCGTATACAGTTCAAGCGGACCTGAACTGGCTGAAGATGCAGACTCACCATCGAGGTCTTCAATTTCTTCTTCACCCTGTACTTCTTCTTTACGCGTACCATGAGACAGGTACTGAGTTAGCGTAAGGCGATTAATTTGATGACGTTTCAATAGATAGACGGCAAATGAGTCACGCTCAGAATACATTGCAACCAGAATATCAGCACCTTCTACAGTCCGATCACCACCGCTAGATTGCACGTGAAAAATCGCGCGCTGCAAGATCCGGTCAAAACTTTCTGTTGGGTGTGGTGCCTGATCACTATTTTCACCAAGCTTAGGGGTATGCTGTTCTACGTATTCTTCTAATTCCTTGCGCAACACGATAATGTCTGCGCCACATGCTTTAAGCGCATTTACGGCAGAGTCATTGTCAAGCAAGGCTAATAATAAATGTTCTACGGTCAGGAACTCATGTCTCTTTTGACGAGCCATGCTGACAGCCAAACGTAGTGATACTTCTAATTGACGACTGAGCATGTAACCCCCTTAATCTTTAGGCTCTATTTGGCAAAGTAACGGATGACCTTGTGATCGAGCATAATTATTGACTTGGTTCGCTTTGGTTTCCGCAATGTCTCGAGGATAGACCCCAGCTACACCCTTTCCTTCATAATGTACAGTTAGCATTACTTGTGTAGCTTGGTCAAGATTCATTGCAAAGTATTGTTGTAAAATTTCAATTACAAATTCCATCGGGGTATAGTCGTCGTTCATTAAAACGACAGCATATAAGGGCGGACGTTTCAGTTCTGGCGGTGCAGTCTGCACAGCAAGGTCAGAATCATCACCTTCCAGAGGTTCATTTGCTAAACGCGGGCTGATATGCCAATCAACAATTCCAGATTCATAAAAAGAATTTTTGATATCACTTAAACACATTTGACGTTTATTGCTTGGCATAAGATTTATATTTCACACTTAATTTGCATTTGCTTCGGTTTTCGGAATTTCTGACAAGGCGGCAGACTGATTTTCAACTGCTTTGCCCTGTTCCCAGCTAAAACGACGGATCACCGGTTTGGCACCGCTGAGACGTATCTCAATAAATTCTGGCTTAAAGCCTTTTGGCATGCTCCAGCGACCTGTTAAACGCTCATAATTTTCAAAATTAAAGTTTTTGTCTTCCAGTGGCACCACCAGAATTTCAGTCCCTTTAATCAAGCGTAATTCAATACTCCCGGAGGCACGACTTTTGCCCGGACTAACTTGAACCAGATCAATCTGATATTCAAAGGCATTTTCAGGCAAAGGCTTAATCGACAGGTTTTGCACGGCCAAAGCCAAACCGCCACGCTGACGTAAGACCTCGCGATAAATGGTTCCGACACTTTCAGCCTGCACCTGTTCATCACGCGCCTTGGTCATGGCCAGATAGAGATCATTGGCATTACTCACCGCCAGATCACGCTCCTGAACCGCAGTATTCAGATTCTTATTTAATGTTTCCAGACTGGCTTTTTGTGTCTGTACCACATCGACCAGTTGCTCTGCATCTGCATCATAACCCGCCGCAGTCAAACCCTGACGGTGTCCTACGGTATATCCGAGCACACCACTGCTCAAGATCAATACAGCCGCACCAATGACCAAGGGCGTATTGCCTTTCATCAAAGATTTTTTTGCAGCTGGTTCCTGAGGAATGGTCGTATTTGACTCGTTATTCGGCATTTTGATCTCTTGTTTGCTTTATTCAAGACACACATTTAAATCCAAATCTAAATGTGTGTGAAGTTCTAATACGTTTCTTATGGTAATAAACCAATATTATTTAAGCCAGCATCTTCGGCAAATCCGAACATCAGGTTCATGTTTTGTACGGCCTGACCTGCTGCACCTTTCACCAAGTTATCCTGTACAACCAGGACTACCAGCTTGGTCGGTTGCGGCTTGTACAAGGCTATACGCAACTGATTGGCACCACGCACTGAACGGGTTTCTGGTGAGCTGCCTGCTGGCATGACATCGACAAAAGTTTCATTGGCATAGAACTGTTCATACAATGCCTGTAAATCTGCTGCTTGTCCTGCTTCAGTGAGATCGATGTAGATGGTCGACAACATACCACGGATCATTGGCACCAAATGCGGAACAAATAAAATGTGATCAAACACATCTTTTTGACCTGAGATATTTTCCAGAGCTTCGACAATTTCAGGATGATGGCGGTGACCTGCTACGCCATAGGCTTTAAAGTTATCGGCATTTTCAGTATAGATGCCGCCCAAGCTTGCTTTACGACCTGCACCCGACACACCTGATTTCGCATCAATAATAATGCTTTCAGGTTTCACTAGTGCGTCACTTGATGTTAATACTGGCGCCAGCCCCAACTGAACCGTGGTTGGATAACAACCCGGGTTTCCAACTACATTGGCCTGTTTAATTTGTTCACGATTCAATTCAGATAAACCGTAAACAGAGTCTTTTAACAGTTCTGGACAAGCATGTTGCATGCCATACCATTTTTCAAACTGTTGCAGATCTTGTAAACGGAAATCTGCCGCCAGGTCAATGACTTTGGTCTTTGCAGCCACAAGCGCTTCGGCATGTTTCATTGCAACACCATGCGGCGTTGCAAAGAACACGACATCACATTTTTTAAGTTCATCGATATTTAAATCTGAATATTGAAGATCGGTATGTCCGCGTAAGCTTGGGAACATGTCATCTACACGGCGACCATTTTCGGTACGTGATGTTAGTACATTCACCTGTACATTTGGGTGTCGTAGCAAAAGACGCAACAATTCAACGCCTGTATAACCTGTACCACCGACAATACCAACAGTAATCACGATCACTACCTCAAATCAAAGTTTCCATTTCGTAACTGCGTAGTATGACAGGAAGTTGAGGTTTTCTAAACTGTTTCAGCGGGGATTACTGGTTTTTTATAAGTACTGAACACAATTTCAAAATTAAAGAGAGATGGAAAAGTAACATCTATATTGCTTAGGCTATTTTAAGCCTTTATTTCCCTCTCATTCTCTATTCAGTTCAATTTAAGCTTCCCACCAATATGGCAACGGCGTATTTTTTAGCATTTTCCGATGCTGTTGAAAATTTGCATCATATTTCTGAACTTCCGCCCAAAACCTTGGACTATGATCAAAATATTGGGTATGTGCCAGTTCATGTACCGCGACATAACGGGTAATTTCTTCGGGAAATAACACCAAAGCACTATTCAGCATAATGTCATGCTGAGCAGAACAACTTCCCCACCGGGTTTTGGGTTGGCGAATATTGCACTTCTTAAAAGGCAGATTGCATTGCTGTGAGACAAGATTTAAATATAGGGGAAGCTGGTCTTTGGCATAGCTGATGACAAAGGCTTTTAAATATTCTTCAGGATGTCGATCACTGACACAGAGCTGTAACTTGTCAGAATCAAAAACAAAGTTATGTTTCTGGCTTTGATAATGAATCTGAACTGGTACGTTTAAATTAAACAACTGCAGCTCAGTTGGTAGCGTTCGGTCTATTTTTTGGACTTTTTCCTGCTGCGATTGCCAGGTTTTCATCAGCCATTGTTCTGATTGTTTTAAAAATTCTTGTACTTGGCGCTGTGTACAAAACTGCGGCACAGTTAATTTAATTTGCGTCGGCTCTACACGCAGTCTTAAGCGTGTTGCGCGTAATTTTCGAGTAATTTGGATTTCAGGGAGGTTTGGGGTCATTTATCTATAATTTTATAATTTAAATCTCCCCTCCTTATAGAAGTTCACATCTCACATTTTTAAGAGAAGTTTTAAAGGAATTCTAAATTTCAATAATGGTAGTGGAATTAATATTGAAAAGTCCCTTCTCCCTCAGGGAGAAGGTTAGGATGAGGGCATTCTTCATATACATCCTCTCCCAAACCCTCTCCTTTCAAAGGAGAGGGAACTTCCATTAGAAATTAAAATATAAATCGAAACTCAATTTACATAAAAAGTTCATATAGATTAAACCGCAATACGTTCTTCAATACCATCATTGGTTGCCACAATTGCGATGTCCGCTTTATTAATCGCAAAAATTCCGTTGCAGACCACGCCAGGAATATTGTTAAGCGTTTTTTCAAGCTCGAGTGCATTTAAGATATTCAGATTATGCACATCTAAAATCACATTACCATTGTCAGTCACGACACCTTCACGATATGCAGGATCACCGCCCAAAGAGACAATTTTACGTGCAACCGCAGAACGTGCCATAGGAATTACTTCAACTGGCAGTGGGAAATCGCGTCCTAATTGTCCGACCCATTTTGAATCATCCACGATACACACAAATTTTTTCGCAATCGATGCCACAATTTTTTCACGTGTCAGTGCTGCACCACCACCTTTGATCATATGCAAATGACGATCAATTTCATCTGCGCCGTCGACATAAGCATCTAGTCCGCCGACAGAGTTCATATCGACCACTTCAATGCCTAACTTCTTAAGACGTTGCGCCGTTGCTTCAGAACTTGCCACAGCCGCTTCTAACTGAAGTTCTGGCAATAAATCGATTAAAAAGTTAACCGTACTTCCGGTACCTACGCCTAAAATGCCGCCTTTTGGTAAGTGTTTCAGAGCAGCACGGGCCGCTGCTTGTTTTTTCTCATCTTGGGTTGCATATAGACTCATGGCTTCACTCAACTATTTTGGACTTTTGCAGTATTTTCGAACCGCAAAGCCGTATGGTTTGTTACAATAAGCGCCTATTTTAAACTGTTAGATGGAAAATTAACATGCTGTCTCGTTTGGTTCGACAAATATTACAAGCAACGGTCTACGATGTTGCAATCGAAACTCCACTCGAAGCAGCACCACGAATTAGCGAACGACTCAATAATAACATCCGCTTTAAACGTGAAGATTTACAACCGGTTTTTTCATTCAAATTACGTGGTGCTTATAACCGCATTAGTCAATTGCCGAAATCTCAACTGGAACGTGGTGTCATCACAGCTTCAGCAGGCAACCATGCGCAAGGCGTGGCATTATCGGGTAAAAAATTGGGTATTCGCGCCATTATCGTAATGCCAAAAACAACACCAGATATTAAAGTCCAAGCGGTAAAACGCCTTGGGGGTGAAGTTGTTTTACATGGTGACTCATTCGACGTTGCCAACAAATATGCAATTCAACGTGCTCAAGAAGATGGCATGACTTTTATTCCGCCTTATGATGATGAGCTGGTGATGGCGGGTCAAGGTACCATTGCCAATGAAATTCTGCGTCAATGGCGTGATGTCGATTATGTATTTGTAGCGGTAGGTGGCGGTGGCCTGATCGCAGGTGTGGCAGCCTACCTGGGTGATGTTGCCCCGCATGTCAAAGTCATTCCGGTGGAATATGACGAATCGGCATGCTTAAAGGCAGCTTTAGAGGCCAACGAACGTGTCATTTTACCTTCTGTGGGTTTATTCGCTGACGGTACAGCCGTTGCACAAATTGGTGAAAAACCATTTGAAGTGATTCGTCTGCAAAAGTCAGATAATTCTGGCCCGATCGTAGAACCACATGTGGTACTGGTCAATACCGACGAAATTTGTGCAGCCATTAAAGATACTTATGACGAATGCCGCAGCATTGTCGAACCCTCAGGTGCTATGGCATTGGCCGGCATTAAAAAATATGTCGAAGAACATAAAATCGAAGGTAAAAATATGGTGTCGATTGTGTGCGGCGCCAATATGAATTTCGACCGTTTACGTTATATCGCCGAACGTACCGAACTCGGTGAACGTAAAGAAGCGATTTTTGCCGTGACGATTCCAGAACAGAAAGGTTCATTCCTCAACTTCTGTCGCGCTTTGCAAGGTCGCAATATTACCGAATTTAATTACCGTGCCAGTGATGTCTCTGCTGCTCAAGTATTTGTTGGGATCAGCTTAAAAAATGGTGAAAAAGAACGTCAGGAAATTTATGAAACGCTAAAATTCCAGTATGACGTCGATGACCTGTCTGATGATGAAGTGGCAAAACTGCATATTCGTTACCTGATCGGTGGTCATGCCGATATTGAAAATGAACGCCTGTTCCGGGTGGAATTTCCAGAACGTCCTGGTGCTTTATTAATGTTCCTGGAACGTCTTGGCCCAACGCATAACATTACCCTGTTCCATTACCGTAACCACGGCGCTGCGGAAGGGCGTGTTCTGGTGGGTCTGGAGGCGACCGATGCGCAGCAGAATCCGGATGGCTTGATTGAAACCCTTGAAACCATTACCTATCCATATCAGGAAATTACCAATAATCTGGGCTATCAGCGCTTCCTGAAGTAATTGTTAAAATATAGACCGCCTTTCGAGGCGGTTTTTTATGTGCAACTCAAAATCATGATCATACTATTTATCTCGGCATAGCTTGCTGAATAGCAGCGCAATTTTTACGAAATTCTCTTACACTAAAATTGAGATGTAATAAAAATAGTTAGGACAATATTCATGGCATTATTTGCAGTGATTGGGCTGGGTAGTTTTGGTGCGACTGTGGCCACGCAACTGATCAGTCTGAATCATGAAGTGATCGGAATCGATCTGAATAAAAAATATGTAGAAAATATTTCTGATCAACTGACCCATGCTGTAATTGCCGATGCAACCGATGAGCATGTGCTGGATGAACTGAATGTACAGCGTTGTGATGCCGTAGTCGTGGCGATCGGAGAAGATATTGAAGCCAGTATTTTGTGTGTATTGCACCTGAAAAATATGGGCGTCAAAAAAATCTGGGTAAAAGCCAAATCCAAATCTCATCACATGATTCTGACCCATCTCAATGTCGAGAAAATCATTCATCCTGAAGAAGATATGGGCGTGCGTGTGGCTCAGTCTTTAAGCTACCCGATGGTCAGTCGTTATATGGCACTGGAAGATGATCATTATATTGTCAAAATTCAGATTCATGCCGATCATCATGCTACGCCGCTCAACCAGCTGATGAAGCACGCCCCTGAAATCACCACCTTATTACATAAGCGCGGATCAGTGGTGCAATACCAGGTCGCATCCGACCTGATTCTGCAGGAAGGCGATATTCTTGTGGTTGAAGGATTACTGGAGCCTTTACGCCATCTCGCCAGATATTTTAAAGCGCTATGAAAAGTTCTGACTTAAAGCAACATAGAACCATTAATCTCAGCCCGCCGAGTTTATTGGCCTTGGGTTTTCTCGGATTAATCCTGATCGGTTCACTGCTACTGATGTTACCTATTGCCCATCAGGGTGATATCAGCTGGTTGCAAGCCATTTTCACGGCTACTTCTGCGGTGACCATTACCGGACTGTCCGTAGTGAATGTCGGTGAAGCCTATACGGTATTTGGCCAGATTGTCATTATGTTTCTGCTGCAATGCGGTGGATTGGGTTTTATGACCTTTGCCATTCTGGCAGTGATGAGTCTGGCACCCAAGATGGGGCTCAAACAGCAAGTCATGGCACAGGAATCGATTGGCCAGACCAGCCTGAAAAAAGTCAGTTTTACCATTAAAGCGGTATTTTTATATTCCCTGTTTTTTGAAGCTATCGGTACGCTGATTCTGACCTTGTCCTGGCTCAGAGAATATCCGTTCAGTGAAGCGCTCTTTTATGCTGCCTTTTATAGTGTGTCAGCGTTCAATAATGGTGGATTTTCACTTTTTCCCAATAGCTTGATGAGCTTTTCAGGGCAGTATCTGATCACCTTTACCATCAGTATGCTGTATATCATTGGTGGTATCGGCTTTCTGGTGCTGATGGATGTCAAGCAACATAGACGCTGGCGCAAGTTAAGTACCAATAGCAAGCTCATTCTTTCGACGATTCTGGGGCTCAATCTGAGTGCGTTTATTGTGCTATGGCTGCTCGAAGCCTCTAATCCGCAAACTTTGGGCCTGATGAGTCTAGGCGATCAAGCCGTGAATGCCTGGTTCCATGCCACTGTTCCCCGCTCTTCAGGCTTTAATAGCTTACCGATGGAGCAAATGAGTGATGCATCGACCCTGGTCACCATGTTTCTCATGTTTATTGGTGGCGGTTCTTTAAGTACGGCGGGTGGCATTAAAGTCGGTACCTTTATTATTGTCGTGATCAGCGTCATCAGTTTTTTAAGACGTGAAGATGAAATCCGTCTGTTTAATCATTCTATTCCCGAAAAAACTACGTTTAAGGCACTGGCTGTGGTCTGTATTACGGCAGCCTTAATTGTGATGGGCTTTATGAGTTTATTAATTCTGGAACCTGAACATGACTTTCTCGATCTGTTGTTTGAAGCCGTGTCAGCAGCCTGCACGGTCGGCTTGACCCGAGGAATAACCGAAGAGCTGCAACCTGCCAGTTTGATTATTTTGATGCTGTTAATGTTTGCAGGACGTTTAGGGCCACTGACTTTAGCTTATTTCATTGCTACCCCGAAAAAGAGCCGAATCAAACATCCGCCTTCAGAAATCCAGATTGGTTAAACCACCCAATAAAAAACCATGCCACAGCATGGTTTTTTATGTTAATTCTAAAATGATGAAGTCTGGAAACTTAGAACCAGTTCATTAAGGAAACACCCAAGCCCACATAAGTGGCACGATGGTTATAATCAATCAGACTTTCGCCATAGCCATCAAAAAGCTGGAATTGACCACGTAAACGGCCACTGATCGGGAATGACCAGTCGAACTGGACTGCACCACGATTGTCATCTCCGCCTTTTAAGGTATGACGCAGCATTAAAGAAAAATCATGCTCGTTATGACGATAAAAAGCCGTCATGTCGCCGCGTCCAATATAGTTCTTGATCTCGGGATTGTTATCGTCGTCACGATTCTCTTCAAAGCGATACCAAGGGCGAACCATCAGGGCAAAATTGTCTTTTTCAAAGCCCAGATTCAGCATGACGCGGTTCCAGCTACGCGACAACGGGTCAGAACGGCCATTGGACTGATGATTAATGGTTAGTCCCAACATACGCCAGTTAAGACCAAAAAGGTCATAATTGGTACGCAAAACAAAACTTGCTTCGGGCTCATAATTGGTTTCACGAAACGGACGTGACTCTTCCGAGTTATAGACCTGCCAACGTGAAGACTGAGTATAACCGAGCCAGAGATCCCCATTATTCCCCAGAATATTTTCAACCGCCTTGGTCTTTAAAGACAGTTGAAACTTAGCTTCAGTCGAGGTGAGATTCTGTTTCTCTGTCTCTATATTGTTGGGATTTTCACTCTCGGGTAATTCATTTTTCTTTGAAGTCCAAAAACCGGGCATCAGATAAATTGGCTGATAAGAACGGATGTTCCAGGTACCCAGTTTACTTTCCGGAGACAATTCCCAGCGACTATCCAGCAAAGACAGATTTGGTGTCAGCTTTGATCCTTCAGAAGCATAAATATTAGAAACGGTTTGTCCCATTCTGGCTTTTAAATTATCAGGTTCAGGCGCAATTTCTACTGCTGCACGACGTTCAGAAACGATCACCGGCTTATCGATAATCGCTATTTTAAACAAGCTATCATAACAGGCCAGACGTTCTGCACTGATTTCCAGTGCTGCACAGGCTTCAGCCGTTGCCGGCATGGGACTATTCACCACTATTTTTTCTTCCGCATTCACTTGCGTCCCAACTGTACAGCCCAGCACAACGCTCAGCTGCAGAGTTGAGCGCCTAAACGAATTAAGCGCCATCCCTTATCCTCATTTTTTTATTTATAGAACTTGTTGAATTACAAAACCAAGCTGCTCCAGCGTTTCACGTTTTGCCACTGGCGCCACGACTGCCTTAGTAGCCTGCTGCTCAAGCAGATAAGTTTGTGCAACACGCTTTAAATCATCCAGTGTGACATTTAACAGACGTTCACGTAATTTCTTACGGAATGCTGGTGTACGCTGATGCAGATAGGCATAACATGCAGTGATTGCCTCGCCCGCTGGTGAACCCGGTTTATCCATACTGGCAATCAGACCCAGAATCGCTTCTTCCAGTTGATGCGGCTGTTGCGGCGCATTGAGTAACCACTGAATACTGGCATCAAAGTCCTGAAAGGTTTCTGCCAGACGCGGGTCACGGTAGCTGTAGAAACGGAATGAACAGGCATTGCCGTCATAGCTGGCACCACCGCCATAAGCACCACCTTTTTCACGGATTGCACTGTGCAGGAAGCCATTACGTAAATAACCCGCCAGCACCATCAAGGCAGCAGCATCAGGATGCGCCACTTCGACCGCCGGATAAGCAGCCGCGCAGAACTGGACATTGGCCTGAATTAACCAGGCTTCATGCTGATCATGCGTCACTTTTTCGATTTGAGTCAGTGCAACCGGTGCAGGATCAACCGCCAGTTTGTCCCAGACATTCTGGATTTCTTCAATCAAGCTATCAGATTGCGGCTCTTCACACACCAGCAGGAACTGCTTCGGGGCTTGCAACAAGACACGATGAATTCGTTTTAACTCGTCAATCAGCAGATCATATTCAGCCGGATCTTTTTCAATTTTAGAGACCAGCTCGATCAGCCAGTTTAATGCACCCAAACCAGTATTGTGATAATCACGCAATGCCAAGGCACTGTGCTGACGAGATGCAGATTGCATCGCATAGCTATGCCCCGAACCGGAAACACGTGACTGCCAACGTGTTTTACGCTGTTGTAACAGCTCAACAATACGGTCTTTCTCATCAAAACGTAGCTGTTCAAAACCGATTTTCAACAGACGGATCGCATCCAGATGATTAACCAGCGACTTGGTCGTCAAAGTCAACCAGGCACTGATCTTGTTTTTGTCATCGACTTTAGAGCGCAACGATGCGCCCATACCCAGACCGCCACTTACCGCAGTTTGCAGTTGCTGGAATTCCAGATAATCATATTCACCCGCACCGACTTCGCCCATCAGGATCGAAAGCAGGTTGAAGTATGGCGACTGCACCACTTCATCTGGAATATTCACTAAAACCTGTTGATAATAAATACCATTGGTACCGGCATGATACAGATTCAACGGCGTATCGACCTGATTACAGATAATCTCGCGTAACTGGCCCTGAACAATCTGTAATTCCGCAGGTACATCTTCCAGACCGACTTTTGGCAATAAGTTCAAGTCATCCGGTGTATCCTGACGCACATTCAATGCTTCAGTCTGGGCAATAATGTCTGCTTTCTGCTCTTCGGTCAGATTCTTGCCAATTTCAACCAGACGGGCTTTTTCATCGGCCGCTTCTTTGGCAGATTTTGTCGCATCAGGAACCAGGGTCAGTTGTACACGATGCGGATTATCCAGCAAATATTCTTTAATCAGATTGGAGAGCCACATTGGATCTTGCAGTTCTTCTTTCACCGCAGCAATGGCAGAATCCACATCCCAGACTTCGACCGGATCGCGGTGATGAATCGCACTGCCCAGACCGCTCAGAATCAGGCTCAGACCATAAGGCGTGCCATCGCCATTGATTTCACGCTGATGCAATTCAATCTGATGCAGGATTGCATCGACCATGTTCTGATCGACCGGTTTCGAGGCAACATCTTCCAGCACCTTGAACACACCATTTTTAAATTCTTCTGCATGTTCAGGATTTGAACCCTGCACCGCACAGTAGAAAGTCATCTCGAAATTAGAGTCATCCACGCCCATAAATGGACCGGTCGACTGGGCATAACCACAGGTTTCCAGATAATGACGCAATGGTGATGCAGAATCTTCAAGCAGAATCCCTTCGACTAAACGCATACCCAAACGCAGTTTAATATCACTGGCTTCAGGCAATAACCATGACAACACATGATAGGTCTTGTCCTGAAGATCTTCAGCATCGACTGCATAGCTGTCTGTCACAGTCAATGGTGCAGTCAAACGGGTTTCAGGCGTTGGATATAAGGTCTGACCCTGCTCGAATTTGGACAATGCCAGTTTTTCAAACTGTTCTTGCAGTTCAAATGCAGATTGATTACCAAAAGTCATGAAGACTGCATTACTTGGATGATAATGTGACTTATAGAAATCGACTAACTCTTGGTAAGTTAAGTCAGGAATATCTTTAGGATCACCACCAGAATTATAATGATAAGTGGTATGCGGATATAAATGATGCGCCAGCGTGTGATAAAGCTGGTCTGAAGGAGAGCTCATCGCCCCTTTCATTTCATTAAAGACCACGCCTTTATAGACTGGCTCGCCATTTTCCAGCTCAATGCGAATGCCTTCTTGTGCAAAATCCAGTGGATTCAGGTTCGCAGCAAATGCCGCGTCCATATACACTTCAAGCAGGTTTTGAAAATCTTTGCTGTTTTGCGTTGCAAATGGATAAGCCGTCCAGTCTGCCGCAGTAAAGGCATTCATAAAGGTGTTCAATGAACGGCGGATCATCAGGAAGAATGGATCGCGCACCGGGAACTTTTCTGAACCGCATAATGCAGTATGTTCCAAAATATGTGCTTCGCCTTTAGAATCCATCGGCTGGGTACGAAACGCCACCAGAAAGACATTTTCATCGTGATTGGTCGCCAGATGATAATGTGTGGCACCAGTCACTTTATGTTTATATTCAGACACAAAAATGTCTAAAGCTTCAACATGTTGTTGACGTAACAACTGAAACGCAGGATGTACAGTTTGAGAAATGGTTTCAGTGACATCTACAGTCATGCGATCTCCTAATGCTTTAATTAAAATAACTAAGGACATTATAGCTTTAGTTATCTGAATTATTCACGTTGAAAACCGAGGATTTTGATCGAATTAAGTAAACTTGATCATTTGAAAATTAAATCATCAAATTTACTGGCTAAGTCTGGCTCAACAGCCGCAAGATCACGAAATCAAATATTTGAAGTAGTTATAACTTGGATTATTTTCCACAAATACATAATTCTGTTTTTGATAAAAACTTGCAGCCAGTCGGGTATCTGTTTGCAGACATAAGGCCGAATAATGCGGAGCTGCCAACTGTTCCAGATAAGCCAGAAGCTGTTTACCGACCCCATGCAGCCGATATTTTGGATGGACATAAAAACGGCGCACACGACCAATCCGCTCTTCAATGCCATTATCGCCCCATTGCTGGTTTAGGCCACCACAGGCAATCAGTTTTTTGCCATCATGCGCGACCAGTAAATGTTCATTGGCTTGAGCAAAGCAGTTTTTACCGGTGCGATATTCTTCAATTAACTTATCCAACACATCTAAGCCTTCTTTACGCGCAAGGGTCGCTAGCGTTTCGACTTGGTCAGGAAGTTGTTCAACTTTTACAATTTTAATATCCATATACGCACACTATTTGAAATGATTGTGAAGAATGATCTTCGCAGAACGACGTTAAAGTATCATGTCGAACGCGATATATCCTTATAAATAAAATTTGATGCTTAAATCAATGCTACAGCAACGTAGTGCATAAAAATAAGTCAAATCTTAGACCAAAGATAGTCACTGAATAAAATACAGCATTCTTGGAAAATATTTGAAAATGATTCAGCAAACTACAGCAATCCCAAGCAATCGTGTAAACTTGGCACTTTCATTTTTAATGTGATATTTAAACATGGCAAATGTTGATCTTTTTGCAATTGGTAATGCGCTGATTGACCAAGAATTTAAAGTGTCTGACGACTTTTTAACTGCACATCACTTGCAAAAAGGCACCATGCAGCTGACAGATGGTGATACTCAGGCCACGCTTTATCAAAATCTTCAAGCGACTCAAGTTTATAAAGGTCAGGCTTCAGGCGGTTCAGCAGCCAACACTACCGTGGCATTTTCTGCACTTGGCGGTTCTGCATTTTATGGTTGCCGTGTTGGTAATGATGAACTGGGGCAAATCTATCTGAAAGGTTTAAATGATGCGGGCATTCAGACCACAATCCAGTCGATCAGCGAAGGTGTAACGGGAACTTGTATGGTTCTGGTGAGTCCTGATTCTGAACGTACCATGCATACTTATCTAGGTATTACTGCTGAACTCACGGATCAACAAATTGATTTTAGTGCGCTAAATACTGCGAAATGGCTATATATCGAAGGTTATTTATCGACTTCTGAAACAGCACGCCATGCCGTCAAACAGGCACGTGCAATTGCCCACGCTAACGGAGTTAAAATTGCTTTAACTTTATCGGATCCTGCCATGGTGCAATATGCGCGTGCCGGTCTGGATGAAATGATTGCAGAAGGTGTCGACCTGTTGCTGTGTAACCAGCAAGAAGCCCTGATGTATACAGAGACCGATAATATTGACGCGGCTCTAGTTAAATTAAAAACACTCAGTCAACACGTTGTCATTACATTGTCAGCCGAGGGTGCACTTATTTCGGATCACGACAATACATTTAAAGTGCCTGGCCGCAAAGTTACTGCAGTAGATGCGAATGGTGCCGGTGATGCATTTGCCGGGGCTTTCCTGTATGCCTTGAATGCCAACCTAGGTCTTAAAACTGCGGCTGAACTGGCGATTTTAATTTCCAGTCAGGTGGTTTCGCAATTTGGCCCACGTTTAGCGATTGAAGACTATGCGGCATTATTACAAGACTTTCAGAAGGAATGTGCTTAATGTTTAAAATTTGTATGACCGAAGATGTTCCAGAGCGTGAAGCACGCTCTTTTGAACTGGAGAATGGGGATATTATTTTTATTACCCAGCGCGATGGAGCTTTTTATGCCTATCAAAACCTGTGTCCGCATTTGCAAGTCGAGCTGGAATTTCTGGAAAACCAGTTTTTGGATCGTGATCAGGAATTTATTGAATGTTCAACGCATGGTGCACTATTTTTGGTAGAAAGCGGTGAATGTATTTCCGGGCCTTGCCAAGGTCAGTCACTTGAAAAAGTAGAAATTACCGTGCATTCTGATGGTGGAATTTACCTCACAGAATAAGATCTAAAACGGACTTCACCATGCCTGCATTTTTTCTAGACTATAATCTGATGCCTTTTCATCTCAGTTTATTGGCGATTATTTTGTTTGGCGTGGTGAAAACCATTGGTTTCTATTTTGGACTCAGATCCAGCAAATTTTTGCAAAAAATTTCACCTTATAATTTTCAACAATTAGACCTGTTGAATGTCAAATTCTCCAAAACTCTAATTGTATTTTTCTTTCTGATGAATTTCAGCTTTGCTGGCTATGTTTTACAATTCCTGATCTATTCTCAGGAGTTTGAGTTTCTGCCGGCTTATTATCTGATTATTCCGGCTTTAATTATTGCCACTTTTTTTACGATTTTCATGATTCATTGCCTGGATCAGGTCATTCCACCCAAATATAAAAAGAATAATGTCAATTTGCTCGGCCGTCTGGCAACGATTTCAAGTGGCAATGCCCGCCCTGGATTTTCTGCTCAAGCGCGGGTTCGAGATGAATATGGGCAACTGCATTATGTACAGGTAGAGCCAGAGTTTGGTGAACTGGGTTTTCAATCGCAAATTATTTTAATTCGTACCCGAAAATCTCATTATATTGCCAAAAAAATCTGCGACTCTAACCAGCTGTTTAGCCTGAACCTAGATTAGCGATTTTAAAGTCTGCATAGCATTAAAAAATCCCGACTCAAATCGGGATTTTTTAATGATGGAATTTATTTTTTGAGAAGCCCTGAGACCATATTCAAGACATTTTGAATATCATTATTGGCTTCCTGCTTACTGGTCTGTTCACCCTGTGGCGTAAGTGAGTCAATAATCTGCGGCAAAACTTGTGAAATTGCACTATACACATCCTGTTTAGGCGCATGGGTTTGCTGTGCAACTTCTTCAATTTCCTGATCATCAAACAGATTTTGTACCTGCTGCGGATCGACATTGGCATTTTCACCCGGGCCAGTCGACACCCAGTCATCAACCTGACTATTCAACCCCTGTCCTTTAAGCTTATCCAATGCACCCTGTAAACCACCCTGTTTTTGAATCCAGGCCAGTACCAGAGGTAGCACAGCAATCAATAAGGTTTTGCCAGTCGAACCTCCTCCCAATCCTGAACGGGGTTGAGCAGTACTTTGACGATTTGCCCCACCTAACTGACTGAGAACTGAACCTAAAATTGCACCCAAACCATTTTGTCGGGTCTGCTGGCCGGCTTGATTCTGCTGATTCTGATTGTGTTGACTCTGATCTTGTTGAGTCTGAGATTTATTCAAATGACCCAATACCGATCCCAGGATATCTGCCAGACCACCCTGCTGTGAAGATCGCTTTTGAGACTGCCCGCCACCCAATGCCTGCTTGGCCAATATTTCCACGATATTACTCAGATTCGTCATGCTCTATATCCTGTATGCATCATAGTTACAGAATACGGTCTGTCCTCATATTGTCTAGGCAGGATTGTGTTAATATTTGCAATTAAGCAGGCATAGGCTTACCAGCGAAATTTATCCCAGTTTTCCGGATTGGCCCAGAACTTGGAATTAAACCAGTCGGGCACATGCTTATAGGTTAAAATATTAAACTGCCACAGCGCAAAATCCGCCCCGTGCGTGGTCTTGTCAATCAGCTGGGTAAATCCCAAAGCTCTCAATAGTTTTTCATCTTGCAGCCGACTGATCACCACCAGACGTTTAGCAAATAAATCACGCAATTTCACCAAGATTCGACTCATGATCTGTTCAGACAAATATTCGGTTTCTATCGTATCCAGCATTACCACAGCCAGGTCATAACGTTGCTGAAAAGGCAGATTTAAAAAGCCAGATACGCTAAAATAGTGCCATTGAATAGATGGCTGAAACTGGACTTGCCTTAAGTCCTGCCCAATACAAATAGCAGTATGAATTGGCTGTTCCTGTGCGAAATCGTCTAGCATTGAAGTAATGACATTCTGCTCAGCCATAACTGCATCCTTATGATTTAAGTGAGTAATCTTTATGGAACTTCAGGGCATTTGCCATAAAATGCATGTCGGCCTCAAAGACCTTAGTGTAACTGATCAACAGATACAGCGGGCAAATGTTGAGTATAAATTAATTCTGGATCGTGCAGAAATCGATCTTCCGTTTAATTTAGGCCAAGACATCGAGATTGAATGGACGGGGAAGATTTATTGCGTATCTTGTGGCAATAAAACCTCAAAATCTTTCTCGCAAGGTCACTGTTTTAAATGTTTTAAGACCAATGCTTCATGTGATATGTGCATCATGAAGCCAGAAACCTGTCATTATCATTTAGGCACTTGCCGCGAAGATGAATTTGCCCAGAATGTCTGCTTTCAACCGCATATTGTCTATCTAGCCAATTCCAGTGCATTGAAGGTCGGGATTACCCGTACCAGCCAAATGCCGACCCGCTGGCTGGATCAGGGCGCAACCCAAGCCCTGCCGATTATGAAAGTTGGCTCACGTCGCCTCTCTGGCAAATTGGAAGTCATGTTTGGTACGCAGGTCGCAGACAAAACAGACTGGCGCAAGCTGCTCAAAGGTGAAGCAGAACCACTGAATCTGATTGAAGTCCGTGAACAGCTGTTAGAAGAATTTGCACCTAAAATTCAAAGCATTCGTGAAGAATTTAATCAGAATCTTGAGTTTAATGAAAATATTGAAGTGCTTGAGCAGGAATTGGCACGCGAGTTTATTTATCCGGTCGAGCAATATCCAGAAAAGATTAAATCACATAATCTGGATAAAACTCCGGTGATTCGTGGCAAATTACAGGGTATTAAAGGTCAGTATTTAATTCTGGATACCGGTGTAATCAATATGCGTAAATATACCGGTTATGAACTGATTATTCGTGCTTAAACCCTCATTTGGCTAGAGCATAAAAAACCAGCCCGCAGGCTGGTTTTTTTATTTAAGAGCGTCTTATTTGATTTTTGCCTGAGATTTCAGGTAGCGCGTATAGTCATCAAATTCTTGCTGACCACGAAGTTGCTGATACAACTTCACCAACTCACTACGTTGCTCTGCACTCAATACATCCACCGGGTTTTTCTTTACTTCTGATACCGCAACCACGACCAGCTCATTTGGCATTTTCGCTGTGGTCACTGACCAATGGCCTGCTTTTGGTGTCGGAAGACTAAAAGCGGCACGTTGTACATCACGTTTTAGCAAACCTTCAGCACGGGTATACACGCCAGCATCTTCAAAAATCAAAGCACCTTTGGCGACTGATGCAGCAGGTTTGGTTTTGAACTCATCCAGAGCTTTCTGAATTTTTGCTTTTGCCAAAGCAGCGGCTTTGTCTTCAATCAATTGAACCTGAACACGCTGTTTCGCTTCTGCCAGTGTTTGTTCACCAGCTGCATGATAGTCACGCACCTTGATCCAGGCCACATCACCATTGGCCAACTGAATGCTTGATGAAGCATTACGATCACCATTTTTGACATCATCATTAAACAGTTTGACTTTAAGGTTGGCATCGCTCAACACTGGGTCACGGGTTGAAAGTTTTACTCCTTGGGCTTTCTGAACCTGCACGCCTTTCACTTCTTGTGTAACAACCTCCAGAGAATCACTTCCCACCACCATATCATTCAAGCTATTCACCGTATCGGAGAATGCATTGGATTTTTTAGCAGCCAAAACCTCTTCAGATAAACGTGCTTTTTGTGACTCAAAAGATGGCACAGCCACATCAGGTGATTGCACAGAAATAATATGATAGCCATAATCTGTTTTCACAGGAGCAGAGACCTGACCTGATTTTAAAGAGCTAACAGCCTGGTCAAATGTGCTACCAAATACGCCAGTTTCATAGACTGCAATTGCTCCGCCTTTAGACTTGGATTCAGGATCTTCAGAATATTGTGCTGCAGCCTGTGCAAAAGTGTTACCGGCTTTAATTTTCGCTGCCACTTCTGCAGCCAGTTTTTGTGCTTCAGCATCACTACGACTGTCCGCCGTAATCAAAATATGCTTCACCTCTGGTTTAACTGCCTGTTTTTGTGTCGCAACAAAGGCTGTATACGCTTCCTGAAGTTCAGCATCTGTCACTGCCAAACCCTGTGCTTGAATATCACTTGGCTTCAACACCACATAGTCTACATCTACACTGGTCGGCTGTGTAAACGATGCCTTGTGCTGTTCATAATAGGCAGCGACTTCAGCATCGCTGACTTTGACATCTTGTTTATAACTGTCCAGATTAATACTGGAAATATGAATATGACGCTGTTCAGTCTGTAAATCGGCAATTTGCTGCATTTCGACCGGACTCACCAGTGGATAGTCCAGGAATGTCGAAGACAGCATTTTCAGCGCATGATCTTTACGCAAACTTTCGACTAAAGCACGATTGGTCATGCCAATTGATTTAAGATAGTTCTCATATAAAGCATCAGAGAACTTACCATCTTGCTGGAAAGTCGGCTGCTGGGCAATCATCTGTACAATTTGCTGGTCACTCAGGCTGATGCCTAATTCTTCTGCCTGTTGTAGCAATAAGGTACGTGAAACCAAAGTATCCATGGCTTTCTGGTCAATGAAGCTTTGATTCAGCAAGGTTTCATCGCCATTGGCATAACTGAGATATTGTTCTTTAAATGATTTCGTCAGTGACTCTAATTCTTTTTGAGATATTTCAGTTCCGTTCACGGATTTTGCCGCATCAGAGCTCCCGCCGCTAAAATATCCTTCAATACCTACAAGCGCTAACGGGGTCAAAAACAGAACGAGTAAAACTTTACCCAACCAACCCTTAATAACTTTACGAAAAGCTTCCATAAGTATTCCAATATTTTATTTGCAAAGGATTTTAACCGAAAATACCCATTGAATGAATGTGTTAATCATCACAATTTATTTTATCAATAAAAAACGCGCCAAAGAAGGCGCGTTTCATCGCTGGGTAAGCTTAAGCTACAGCGTCTTTTAAGCCTTTACCCGCTTTGAAGCTAGGCACTTTGCTTGCTTTGATCTCAAGAGTAGCGCCAGTCTGTGGGTTACGGCCAGTACGTGCAGCACGTTCTTTTACACCGAAAGTACCAAAACCGACCAAAGTAACTGTATCACCCGCTTTTAAAGCTTCAGTAACAGAAGCAATTGTAGCATCTAAAGCTTTACCTGCGTCAGCCTTAGATAATCCCCCTTTCTCTGCAATTGCATCAATTAATTCTGATTTATTCATGAAGATTACGTCCTCTTAATATCGTTTATTTAAGGTTCAAGAATTTGTTTAACATGCCATAACGCCTTTATAGCAATGCTTTAGGTATAAACGCAATACTTAAGAACCTCTTTTTTTTCAAAAAATATGCGAAAAAAACATTGAATAATAAATAAAGTCATTTTATTTGTGTTTTTTTCGACAATTCTTCCTGCATTTTTTCTTGTTCCGCAGTCAACTGATCAACTTTGGCATGTAACTGAAGGATTAAACGTTCCAAATGTTGTACATCCTTGAGTGTGACTAATCCTATACGATTCAATGAGTGATGAACAGAGTTGTCGATCAGCTTTTCTACTTTATCTTTGGTCTCTGTGACCGACTCTTTGGCCTTTTCTGAGACCTTTTCTACAGTTTGATCTGCAATATCTGCAGTTTTAGACTCCAGTTCTTCTCCAACCTTGACCAGTGAGTCAAACAGTTTATTGCCTTCTTCTTCGGCACGTGAAAATGCTCCCAGTCCAGCCAGCCAGATCTGTTTGGTATATTTACGAAAATCAAGAGCCGATTTGCGCTCCGAGGCAGATTTGGACTTGGCTTTCACTGTTTTCTGGTTTAAAGCTTCAGCTGAGTCTTGTGCTGTTTTTGACTTGTCCATGTGCACGGCTCCTGTTTGTTTTCTGCGCAATTATTATAAATTATTCTACAAAATCACTGCATAATAGCAAATTTAGTACTTGATAGATTTGCTAAACTGTTCTACAAAGCAATTTATTTCAAGTCTAATTTGATTTAACCCTGAAATCTCTTCACAGGCAGGAAGCTTTTTCACTTTATATTTCAGGTAAGGATTGGTTGTATATGAGCGAATCGCAACAAAGTCAAAATCAACCGCATTTGTTGCTTACGATGACGTTAATTGTTTTAGAAACAATATTTACCTTCATTCTCAAGCATGATCGTGTCGTTGCATTACAAGCCAAGAAGTTTGTAGATGAAAATATCTCGATTAAAATCAATAGCTATATTCCATATTTCGACTTTTATGTGCAATTCACCACAAATGGTCTTTTATTTGACCATAAAGCACCGGGTCGCATTGTAGATCTGGATGTGCGTACCACACTTCCCGATCTGATCAAAATTTTTATTTTTGGCAATCGTCGTAGCATTCGTAGTATGCGCATTGATGGTCATCAGGTTTTGAAAGACGAATTTCGTGATTTATTAACCGTATTCAGCTTGCCAAAAGTATTAGCCGACTGGAAACACTGGCTGTCTGAAACACCCACTGATGAAACGGAAATTATTGCGTCCAAAAAGCGTATAGCACCACTCTTAAAGAAAATTGAAGAGCAGCGTTCCAAGATCAATACCTTGCAGGTAGAAGTCAAGCAGTATAAAAACCGCCTGAAACGGATCGAACGCCGTCAAAAGCGCATTAATATTGTTTTTGGCCTGAGTAGCATACTTTTGATTACGTTATTAGTGTATAATTGGCTCAGTATCTAAATCTTTCATTATGAAAAAATTAAATCCCACTAAGGTCTACTAAAAATAACTTGACTAATTTAGTCGGGATTCTTAAAATCGATACATCTAGTCTAACCATGTGTATCGAATCATGCGCCTAACCACTCGCGGTCGCTACGCTGTGACTGCTCTACTTGATCTAGCTTTGCAGCCTTCTGAAAAAACGATTACGCTCGCCGAAATTGCGGCACGTCAAACTATTTCTGTTGCCTATCTTGAGCAGTTATTTGCGAAACTCAAGCGCCATGGCTTGGTTTCAAGTGTTCGTGGAGCAAATGGTGGATACCATTTAGCACGTAATGCAGATGAAATTACTGTGTTAGCAATTATCGAAGCTGTAAACGAAACAGTTGATGCGACTCGCTGTGACCATAAAGGCAACTGCCAGAATGGTGCGATGTGCTTGACTCATGATTTATGGCAGGAACTCTCCCACCACATTGCCGATTATTTAGCAAAAATCTCGCTTGCTGATCTGGTTGCACGTGACAATGTACAAACAGTGTCATTACGCCAAAATTCAGCATCCTTTGATTCAGCCCTTTTATCGGTTACAGGTATTTGACATGAAACGTCCGATTTATCTTGATTATGCAGCTACGACTCCGGTAGATCCTCAGGTTGCTGAACGTATGATGGAATGTTTAACATTCGAAGGTACCTTCGGTAATGCTGCATCTCGTTCACATGCTTATGGCTGGCAAGCAGAAGAAAAAGTTGAATATGCACGTGAACAGGTCGCTAATTTAATTAAAGCTGATCCACGTGAAATCGTATGGACTTCAGGTGCAACCGAATCAGACAACCTTGCGCTTAAAGGTGTGGCTCATTTCTATGCATCGAAAGGTAAACATATCATTACCTCTAAAATCGAACACAAGGCAATTTTAGATACGTGCCGTGAGTTAGAGTCTGAAGGTTTTGAGATTACCTATATTGAACCACAGCCGCAAACCGGTTTAATTACTCCGGAAATGGTTCAAGCAGAAATTCGTCCAGATACGATTCTGGTTTCACTGATGATGGTGAACAACGAAATCGGTACGGTTACTGATGTTGCAGCGATTGGTGAAATCACTCGTGCCAACAAAATTTTCTTCCATGTCGATGCAGCACAAGCGGCAGGTAAAGTTGAAATTGATCTTTCAACTTTAAAAGTAGACCTGATGAGCTTCTCTGCGCACAAGATCTACGGCCCCAAAGGTATTGGTGCCCTGTTTGTACGTCGTAGCCCACGTGTACGCCTTAAAGCTGAAATGCATGGTGGCGGTCATGAACGTGGTATGCGTTCAGGTACGCTGGCAACGCATCAAATCGTGGGGATGGGTGAAGCATTCGAACTTGCAGGCAAGAATCTGGAAGCTGAACAAACCCGCTTACGTGTACTTCGCGACAAGCTTTGGAATGGCGTACAAGACCTTGAACAGGTGTTCTTGAATGGTCATCCTACACAAAACGTAGCGAACTACTTGAATATCAGCTTCAACTTTGTTGAAGGTGAATCACTGATGATGGCCTTGAAAGATGCTGCGGTATCTTCAGGTTCAGCATGTACCTCTGCAACACTGGAACCCTCTTATGTACTTCGTGCATTGGGTCTTTCAGACGAGCTTGCACACAGTTCGATCCGCTTCAGCTTTGGTAAATACACCACTGAAGAAGATATCGACCATGTATTGAGTATCACTAAAGCTGCTGTTGAGAAGTTACGTGAACTTTCTCCGCTTTGGGATATGTTTAAAGAAGGTATCGACCTTTCTAAAGTTGAATGGGCTGAGCACTAATCTTCATTCTGAGATAGTGACCAATCGGTTGCTATCTCATTGAGAAAAGTTTTTTAACCCCCATATTTAATAATACTAAGGCTGACCCCGAGGTTTGGAGAAGCAACATGGCTTATAGCGAAAAAGTAATTGATCATTACGAAAACCCTCGTAATGTTGGCGTTTTAGATAAAAATGCTGAAAACGTTGGTACGGGTATGGTTGGTGCACCCGCATGTGGTGACGTGATGCGTTTACAGATTCAAGTCAACGATGCAGGCGTAATTGAAGAAGCACGTTTTAAAACTTATGGTTGTGGTTCAGCAATCGCATCAAGTTCTTTGGTGACTGAATGGCTCAAAGGTAAAACTTTGGATCAAGCTCAAGCAATCAAGAATATCGATATTGCAACTGAACTGGCACTTCCACCAGTAAAAGTACACTGCTCTGTTCTTGCAGAAGATGCAATCAAAGCAGCTGTAGAAGACTACCGTAACAAGAAAGTTAAAGCTTAATTGTTCCACGTTTTTAAATTTTAACGGAGTTTTCATGATCCATTTAACTGAAAATGCTGCAACTCATATCAGCAATTATTTAAAAAATCGCGGTAAGGGTGAAGGCATTCGCGTTGGTGTGAAAACTTCAGGCTGTTCTGGTCTGGCTTATGTACTCGAGTTCGTTGACGAAGTCGATACACATGACCAAGCATTTGAGCAGTTTGGGGTTAAAGTATTCATTGATCCGAAAAGTCTGGTTTATCTTGAAGGTATGGAGATGGACTATGTTAAAAACGGCTTGAACGAAGGCTTTGAATTTAACAACCCCAACAAAAAAGGCGAATGCGGTTGTGGTGAATCCTTCACTGTATAAACCCGGCAGTTATTCTCTTTTGACATTAAAACAGTGTGTTTCACACTGTTTTAATTGCATTTATACAGTTATTTTTGCACATTAATCGCGGACCCCATCTCCCATGAATCATTTTGAGCTGTTCAATCTTCCAGTAGCACTCGATATTGATTTGGCAACTTTAAAAACTGAATTTTTAAAGTTACAGCAACAATATCATCCCGATAAAGCTGAAGACAAAGATCAGGCCCTGATTAAATCAAGCGATATCAATCAGGCTTTTAAAGTTTTGTCAGCGGTCGATAGCCGTGCAGCGTATTTATTGTCCCTCAAGAAACAGGATTATCACTTAGATCAATCGATCAGTGATTTTGAATTCTTGCAGGACGCTCTGGAAATTCGTGAACAACTCGACGATGCCACCTCTGCTGAAGATTTAACTTCACTGAAAGTTGAAGTACAGCAATGGATTGACGGTCTGGTTCGTGAGTTTAAAATTGACTATACCGATGAAGACTGGGCTGAAGCACGCGATACAGTGCGTAAACTACGCTTCTTTGTTAAAGTCATGGCAGATATCGACAAGGCGGAAGACCGCTTCCTGGACGATGACAGCTTTGACCTTGATGATGATTTCTAATTTTTAATATTTAACGTGCAAAGGATGTAACACTATGGCTCTCTTGCAAATTGCAGAACCAGGTCAATCAAGTGCACCACATGAACACCGCATTGCGATTGGTATCGATTTAGGCACCACCCACTCTTTGGTTGCCACGGTTCTTTCAGGTAAAGCCAAAGTGCTGAATGACGAACAAGGTCGTGTGCTACTTCCTTCTATCGTGCATTATGCAGAACAGCAGACTCAATATGGTAATGAAGCCGCGCCTTTTATTACCAGCGATCCTAAAAATACCATCGTTTCAGTCAAGCGTTTCATGGGGCGCTCTCAAGCGGATATCAAATTCCAGCATCCTTATGCCTTGGTCGGCGAAGCGAATGAAATGCCGGCTTTTGAAACCGCACAAGGTCGTAAAACTCCGGTTGAAATTTCTGCAGAAATTTTAAAGCAGCTCAAAGATCGTGCTGAAGCAAGTCTGAAAAATCCGGTGAATGGTGCAGTGATTACCGTTCCAGCGTATTTTGATGAAGCACAGCGTCAGGCAACCCGAGATGCTGCCCAGCTTGCCGGTTTGAATGTTTTACGTTTATTGAATGAGCCAACCGCTGCTGCTGTGGCTTATGGCCTCGATCAGGAAAGCAACTTGAGTACAGATCGCAACTATGTGATTTATGACTTGGGTGGCGGTACTTTCGACGTTTCGATTTTGCGTTTTTCGCAAGGCGTGTTTGAAGTGCTTGCGACTGGTGGCCACACTGCCCTCGGTGGTGATGACCTGGACCGTTTAATTTTGAAATGGGCCAAGAAACAGCTAAACATCGAAACTTTAGATGATGCTGAATATGCACATTTTATTGTGGCAGCACGTAAGGCCAAAGAAGCTTTGTCTGATGCAGATTCAGTTCAACTCAAATTACTCGATCAAGTTTTAAACCTTGACCGTCCAACCTTTGAAGAAATCATTAAAGTTGCTTTGGACAAAACCATCAGCGTATGTAAACGTGTGATGCGTGATGCCAAGCTTGAACTGGATGACATTCAAAATGTGGTTCTGGTGGGTGGCTCAACCCGTTCTTATGCCGTACAAAAAGCAGTTGGTGACGTATTTAGCCAAGAACCGCTGTGCACGATTAACCCGGATGAAGTGGTTGCCATTGGCGCATCGATTACAGCAAACCAACTGATAGGCAACTCGACTGATGGTTCCTTATTACTGGATGTTACCCCACTGTCTTTAGGTTTAGAAACCATGGGCGGACTGGTGGAACGTCTGATTTCACGTAATACAGCCATTCCTGTAGCACGTCGTCAGGAATTTACTACCTATCAAGATGGCCAGACTGCCATGTTGATCCATGTGGTTCAAGGTGAACGTGATCTGGTTGAACATTGTCGTAGTCTGGGTCGTTTTGTCTTGCATGGCATTCCACCAATGACAGCCGGTCAGGCACGTATCGAAGTAACTTTCCAGGTCGATGCTGATGGTTTGTTGACGGTATCTGCCAAAGAAACAACATCTGGCGTGCATGCGCAAATTGATATTAAGCCATCTTATGGCTTATCCGGGGAAGATACTGAGCGCCTATTACTTGACGGTTATAAATTTGCCGAGGAAGATAAAAATCTGCGTCATTTGAATGAAACCAAAGTTGAAGCCCAGCGTGAGCTAGAAGCACTGGTTCAGGCACTAAAAGTAGATGCCGCTCTGTTGACTGAAGAGCAACTGGCAGCACTGCAAACTGCACAGGCACAACTTGAAACCGAGCTTCAAGGTTCAGATATCAAAGCGATTGAATCTGCAGTTGAACTGCTTAAAATACATAGTGATGCTTTTGCAGCAGCACGTATGAATCAACATATTGATGCCGCTCTTAAGGGCACTAAACTCGACGACTGGTCAAACTCAAACTAATTTAAGGTAACGACTATGCCACGTATTAAAGTTCTTCCACATGCGCAGATTTGCCCCGAAGGTGCTGAGTTTGAAGTCGAACACAATGCCAACCTGTGCGAAAGCCTACTCAAAAATGGCATTAAAATCGAACATGCCTGCGATATGTCAGCTGCATGTACAACGTGCCACGTTGTGGTACGTCAAGGCTTCGACAGCCTCGAAGAAATGGATGATGTAGAAGCAGATTTACTGGATCGCGCTTGGGGTCTGGAACCTGATTCGCGTCTTTCTTGTCAGGTCACACTGGTCGATGAAGATCTTGAAATTGAAATTCCAAAATACACCATCAATCACGCTTCGGAAAATCATTAAGATTTTTCTTGAAAGATCATATAAAAAACCACGCTTAGACGTGGTTTTTTATATTTATGAGAATGATTAAATTATTTTGGAGTCTTTGAGTGATTCAAATTCGTCTTGTGGTTGAAGATGCTCAATCACTTCATCTTCAAGTTTAAGCTTGACGATGCCCTGAGAGTTGGTCAATTTCTGCTGAGTTTCAATGCGTTTAATCATTTTTTCCAGTACATGAATCAATTCTGGATATTCAAAGTTTTGTACTTCGTCCAGATTGAGCAGTAAATGAAAGCCTTTATATTCATAGTCGAACCAACGTTGATACTCAACTTTCTGCGATGCATATTTTTCCATTAGCTGCCAAGTTCTTACCGGTGCTTTAATGCCTTTCAAGAAAATTGGTTTCTTCGGCGCACATAAATAATCATTTTTGATCAGATTATGAGTATCTTCTGAAATCAGGATTTCATCCACTTCAGCTGCGCTCTGTAAGCGCGCTGCCAGATTGGCATCCCGTCCTACAATGGTATAGGCCATCCGATGCGTCGCACCATAATTCCCGACGTGGCAATAACCGGTCGAAATACCCATACGGATATGCAGTGGCGGATAACCCATTTTAATCCAACGCTCACGCAGCAGTTTCATTTGCTGACGCATGGCAATCGCCATTTCCATACAGTTCTTGGCATCCTGCTCTACGCCTTCAGAGTTTGGATCACCAAAGAAAATCAGGATGGCATCACCCATAAATTTATCGACAGTCGCTTCATAATTTTTGGCGATTTCGGTCATATGCCGCAAATAATCATTGAGCAAGAATGCTAAATCATCTGGAATAAGCGTTTCAGACAGTTCTGTAAAGCCTTGAATATCCGAGAAGAAAATTGTTAACTTTTTACGTTTATATTCAATTTTCGCTTCAGATTCACCTTTCATGATGGATTGCCACAACTGCACAGGCGCATAACGACTCAGCTGATTGGCAAATTCCATATAACGGTTCATCTGTTCAAAATAATGATTTTTCTTCTGGGTCATATACTGCACACGACCACTCTGATAAAAACTTCCGACACCAAAATAGGTAATCAGGCAGATGAAGCCTAAAACCGTTAGTTCACTGCTTGTCGGTTCAAAATAAGTCCCAAAACCAAAGACCAGAATATTGGCCAGATAAAAAACGGTGATCCCGACCAGACTGGCCAGAGAAGCCATCATCAATGAAATTTTATTACTGATCGCGGTATAGAGTATTGCCACCAAACCCAGCAAGGACAATACCAAATCCAGCTGTACTGCGGCTAAAACCACTACAATGACAATAACATCAATCAGAAAAAGAACATTGCGCCGAATACGATAATCATGGCGATAGATCAACCAGCGCGACAGTTTCGAGCTAATCAATAAAATCAGGAATAAAAACACAGGAACAAAGAGCTGATACTGAGTATCCGGTTCAGTGTAATGAAAGACGACCAGAACCAGAGACAGCATGATATAGCCCATCAAGCGATGAAAATATTCAAACTGTTGTGGTTCTTTTTGAATCCAGTCGTCTAATTGCATTCAGTCACTCCCTGAAATCCGCAATCGTTCATAGATCTCGGAATACTTGGGGCTAATCAGTCCATACGCCAGTCAAATGGCATATCGCCTTGACCACGTAGCGCCAGCATGAGTGTTTGACGCATATGTGCTAATACTTCACTGCTATAAGGAACAGCTGGTGTACCCCAAACAGGCTTCGGCCATGCTACATCGTTCTGATAACGAACCACATGATGAAAATGCAATTGCGGAACCATATTGCCCAATGCCGCGACATTCATTTTATCCGCACGAAAAACACGTGCCAGCTGGCTTGATAACCAGCTTGATTCACGTAAAAACTGCTCTTGGTCAGCTTGGCTCAATTCATATAATTCAGAGACACCCGGCACACGTGGAATCAGGATCAGCCAGGGAAATTGCATATCATTCATCAAACGACATGTTGACAAAGGAAAGTCGCCTACAAAAAAAGTATCTTGAGCAAGTTGTGGATGCAAACTAAACATATCTTTATAAATGATGCAAAATTAGAATGATGGCTAATACTAACATATCCAACCGAAGCTGAATATTGAAAGCAATGGGTTTAAAGACAAATTCTCATGATTTGTTGCAAGGCGCATCACGAGAATTTGTTCGAACATTTCATTAAAAAAAGCTGGTTTATCATTCCTGAAAATTTCAATGAAAATGAAATGTATCATGAACTTTCAAACTGATTTAGTCTAAATCAAATTAGCCCACTTCTTTCAATAGACTGTCCAGCAAATCCTGAATAAACTGAATCCGCTTTTGGTAATCTTCCAGCATGACCATGACCTTAAGACGTTGCCCGCCATTCATCCGGAAATAGGTTGGATGTTTCTGCATCATCTGGATAATGGTCATGGCCTGAACCGGGGTATCTGGCGCGAATTCCACATGCCCACCTTGAGCACTAATATCAATTTTGGTGATGCCAAGCTGCTCGGCTTTGAGACGAATCTGATGCACGGCAAAGAGCTGTTTGACCGGTTGTGGCGGTATGCCAAAACGGTCGATCAATTCCATCCGAATATTGTCCAGCTTCTCCTGAGTATCAGTATTACTGATACGCTTATAGAACAACAGACGCTGATGCACATCTCCGAGATAATCATCCGGAATGAGCGCTGGCATATGCAGGGTAATTTCTGCGGTCAATGACAAGGGTGCATCGAAGTTTGGGGTTTTACCTTTTTGAATGGCTTTGGTGGCTTTTTCCAGCATTTCCATATACAGGCTATAACCAATCGCCTGCATTGAACCGCTCTGCTGTTCGCCGAGTAATTCACCTGCCCCGCGAATTTCCAGATCTTCGGTAGCCAGCATAAATCCGGCCCCCAAGGTCGAAGCACGCTGGATCGCATCCAGACGTTTTTCGGCATCGCCTTTTAAGGCTTTTAAAGACGGCACCATTAAATAGGCATAGGCCTGATGATGCGAGCGCCCGACTCGGCCACGGAGCTGATGTAATTGTGCCAGGCCCAGTTTGTCAGCACGTTCAATCAAAATGGTATTGGCATTTGGGACATCAATCCCGGTTTCAATAATGGTCGAACAGACCAGAACATTGTATTCCTTGTGATAGAACTGCTGCATCACCTGCTCCAGTTCACGTTCACGCATCTGGCCATGTGCCACAATCACCCGGGCTTCCGGCACCAATGTACGAATATGCGCTGCGGCACGGTCAATCGTATCGACTTCATTGTGCAGGAAATAGACCTGACCACCACGCAACAGTTCACGCAGAATCGCTTCTTTAATGGTGTCATCGGTATGTTCTTGCACAAAGGTTTTCACCGCAAGACGGCGTGCCGGCGGTGTGGCAATAATCGATAGATCACGCATGCCACTAAAGGCCATATTTAGTGTACGCGGAATTGGAGTGGCTGTCAGGGTCAACATATCGACATCGGCACGCATGGCCTTAATCCGTTCCTTATCGCGCACCCCGAAACGATGTTCTTCATCGACAATCATCAGGCCAAGATTTTTAAACTGGACATTTTCCTGTAAAATTTTATGCGTACCAATCACGATATCCACTTTGCCTTCAATCAGGTCGTCAATGGTCTTGGTATGTGCTTTGGAAGAACCGAAACGTGACAGCACTTCAATCCGAACTGGCCAATCGGCAAAGCGGTCTTTGAATGAATCATAGTGCTGTTGTGCCAGCAAGGTGGTTGGCACCAGAATCGCCACCTGCCGGTTATTCTGTACCGCAACAAATGCAGCACGCATCGCCACTTCCGTTTTACCAAAGCCGACATCACCACAGACCAGTCGATCCATCGGTTTGGCTTGTTGCATGTCATGCAGCGTGGCTTCAATCGCATTGGCCTGATCCAGTGTTTCTTCATAGGCAAAGCCACTGGCAAACTGCATATACAGACTTTGATCAATTTCAAAACTGATGCCGGGTTTAGAGACACGGCGTGCCTGAATATGCAGCAACTCGGCCGCAACATCATGAATCTGTTCCAGCGCTTTATGTTTGGCTTTATTCCATGCGTCCGTACCCAGTTTATGCAAAGGTGCCAGATCCGGATCACCACCACTGTACCGGCTGATTAAGTGTAGATTGGTCACCGGCACATAGACTTTGGCGGCATCCGCATAATCCAGCTGCAAAAATTCGTGATCCTGATCATCAATACTTAGGGTGACCAGACCGGCATAACGTCCGACCCCATAATCGATATGTACCACAGGCGCGCCCATGGTCAGCTCAGTTAGACTTCGGATCAGAAACTCTTCGGAAACTTCCTGTTGACGTTTGCGACGGCGTTGTACCACGCGATGTTCATAGAGCTGGTTTTCAGAAATGATGCTGACACGATCGGTCAGCACCAGACCACGCTCTAATGGCGCATTGGTAATCGCAATCGCATACAGGGAGGTGATAAAACTCTCAAAGTTATCAACCGTCGGAATATCACCCAGACTTGGTCGTAACGCATCTTTTAAGCTTTCACGGCGTCCGGCACTCTCGGCCACCAGCAGCACCGGATGATTGGCCTGATCGATATATTTTTTGACTTCAATAAATGGTTTTTCACGTTTTGGATCGACAGGCAGACGTGGTGGCAACTGGGTATCGAGGTTCAATACGCCGGCTTTTTGGTCAAAAGGCGTTTGGGCGGCAATAATACGTGCAAATTGATTCAGCTGCTCCAGAACCTGATTGGTCTGAAAGAACAGGCTGTCTGGGGGTAGGATCGGCTGATCAACATTGTGACGGCGATCTTCATAACGGCGCACCACATCTTGCCAGAATTGGGTCAAACTCTCGTCTAAAGCCCGATCTGTAATGACAATGCCATTCTTTGGTAAGTACGAAATAAGTGAGCTTTGGTCTTGCATGGCCTCAGCACTGAAAAACAGCGGTAAATAAAACTCGATTCCCGGTGAAACAATGCCCTCCATCACATCCAGATAGATCGGGTTTTTCTTTGGATTGGCAGTTGAGAAAAATTCGGCATAACGGTCACGGAACGTCGCACGGCCTTCCTTGAGTGGAAATTCCTGTGCCGGCAATACGGTAAACTGTTGCAAACTTTGTGTGGTGCGCTGAGTTTCGGAATCGAAAAATTTCAGGCTTTCAATTTCATCATCAAACAGGTCAATCCGAATCGGTGCTTCCTGCCCCGAGGCATAAATATCCATGATACTGCCGCGTACCGCAAACTCACCCGGATCATAAACCGTATCGACCAGATGATAACCGGCCTGAATCAGCTTTTTCTTCTGTTGTTCCAGATCGAATTTCTGTCCGACGTGAATATCAAAATGTTCACCCAAAATCCATGAAGTCGGTGCGATACGCTGGGCCAAGGTTGAGGCAGAAAGTAACAGCACGCCAGTTTTTGGCATATTGGATAAAATCGCCAGACGTTCCGAGACAATATCCTGGTGCGGAGACAGGCGGTCATAAGGCAAAATTTCCCAATCTGGAAAAATCGTGGGTTTAATCCCATAAAATTCCAGTTCACTTTCCAGTTGACCCAAATGCTGGTTATTGCGTGCAATCACAATAAATAAACGCGATTGCTGCTGCACGATTTCTTTGAGCAACAATGCCGTCGAGGAACCTTGCAGATTGCCTAACCAGCGTTTCTCGCCTGCTTTGAGTTGTGGTAAATTGAGTTGGGAAATTTCTTGTTGGAACATGGATATAGCTTTAAAGTCTAAATAACCTGAGGCTTATACTAGCACGATGATCTCAGGATATTTTGTTATTTTTATGCAGTCTTGCCACATCCATACGCTTCGATTTCAAGCCACTTTTAACACTTATTTTTTCTCTCGCAGAAAGTTACGATAATAATCATTTAACTTCTTGAGGATCATTTTAAATTGCAGCAGGTTCTCTTCGGTATTTCCCAAAGTCACATTAAAACGCTGATGGGCAATTTCCAGATCAATCTTTTCATTGATCAGCATCGCGGTGTCGTATAAAGCTTTTAAATCATCAAACTGTTTTAGACGGCGATTGGACAAATATTCTAAGCGTGCGGCCAGTTCCTGATTTAAGTCAATGCCATCCACGATATAACCTGTGCCTTCGACATGCTGGATATTCTGCTCGTCTAAATATAACTGTGCAGCAGTCGGTTTATTAGTTTTAAATAATGCACTGATTTTATCAAACATCGCCATTTACCCAGCCAAATAAAGTTCAGACCCTAGTCTAGATGAAAATGCCTCAAATCCACATATCGAACTTGAGGCAAATTGTCAAAATCACAACAATCAGTTGAGTTGAGCTGTTTCAAGACAATTTATGCTATCAAGAAACCTGTTCGAGCTGACTCTCTGCTACAGGTATTTCAGACACCAGATTTTCAAATGCAAAGATTTCTTCTAATTGTGTTTCGCTTAATAAACCGAGTTCCAATACCACTTGCGGCACGGTTTTATTTTCACGCATACATTGTTTACCAATTTCATCACATTTGGCATGCCCCAGAATCGGCTCAAGTAAGGTCACAATCCCGACACTGCGCATGACCGAACTTAAACAGATTTCTTCATTGGCCTGAATGCCAGCAATACATTTCTGATTCAGGGTTTGCATGCCTTGAGTCAACAATTGAATCGACTCATTCATGGTCAGGGCAATCACAGGTTCCATCACATTCAGTTGTAACTGCCCAGCTTCCGCTGCCATAGTAATGGTCAAATCATTACCGATGACCCGGAAGGCAATCTGATTGACCACTTCCGGAATCACAGGATTGATTTTTGCCGGCATAATTGATGAGCCTGCTTGCAATTCCGGTAAGCGAATTTCAGCCAGACCTGTACGTGGTCCCGAGCTAAGCAAGCGCAAGTCATTACAGATTTTGGACAGTTTCACTGCCAGGCGTTTTAAACTGCTCGACAAGATAATAAAGACACCACAATCACTGGTGGCCTCCACATAATCTTCTGCACCTTTTAAAGGCAGCCCCGTCAGGTGCGCCAAAGTTTCGACGACTCGCGTCGCATAACCTGGCGGCGTGTTTGCCCCAGTCCCGATCGCTGTTGCACCTAAATTGACTTCCAGCAATAACTGGCGCATCTGCTCAATCAGTTTTAAATCTTCCTTTAATAAAGTCGCAAAAGCCCGGAATTCCTGCTCCATGGTCATCGGGACGGCATCTTGCAACTGGGTACGCCCCATCTTGATCACATACTGAAATTCGGCTGCCTTCGTATATAAACAGTCAATCAGTGCTTTCAGCACTGCCAATAATTCATTCAGGCTGCTATAAGTTGCCAAACGTAAAGCGGTTGGATAGACATCATTGGTCGATTGCGAAGTATTCACATGATCATTCGGATGCAGGATGTGATACTCACCTTTATGATGCCCCAAGATCTCTAAGGCGATATTGGCAATGACTTCATTGGCATTCATATTAATTGACGTACCAGCACCGCCCTGATAAGGATCAAGTGGAAAGGCCGCTTGCCAGTTTTCAGGATGCTGAATCAATTCATTACAGGCTTTTTGAATAGCAGTACTCGTCTGCTCGGATATTTTTTGAAAATGCAGGTTGGTCTGTGCCGAAGCTTTTTTGACCTGAGCCAATGCACGAATAAAATGTGATTGTTGCCCTATAGCCAATCCTGAAATCTGGAAATTTTCGATGGCACGTAAAGTGTGAATCCCATAATAGCTGTGTAATGGGATCTGTTTTTCCCCCAATAAGTCACGTTCAATGCGGGTCGGTTCGATTTGCAGCATATTGTCCACTAAAAAATACCTTGGCGATGCACCGTATTTGGTGTGGTCTCAATATGAGCAAACAAATACAGAGCGAATAGGAGGACTTTAACCTAAATTTGCTACGATTTATTACCAATACAGTAAAGCTGTGAGTTTTGTAAGATCATGTAAATAAAAAGCTAAAATTTAAATCTTTTAATCGCTTATCCTGAATTAGCTTGTTTTGCCTCAATCCAATACTTTATCTCTCGCTGTTAAGTGGCTTAACTTTCCTTAAGTTCCATCTAGTTAAATTGGTATTTACAATAAACATACATAAAAGCTGTGTAAATGTTACAGAGTGTAATTTTTAAACCGTGCTTGAATCACTGCCTTGTGATCTCCGTACAAAAAATCATCTGGAACGATGGTTTCCATATTTACAGGATGCCCTGCCTATGACTTATTTAAATCCGACCCTGATTACCTTCATGTTTTATATTATCGCCATGATTGCAATCGGTTTATATGCTTACCGTGCAACCTCCAATTTTGATGAATATATTTTAGGTGGACGTAGTCTGGGCAGTGTCGTTACAGCTCTTTCCGCAGGTGCATCAGATATGAGTGGCTGGCTGCTGATGGGTCTTCCGGGCGCAATTTACCTGTCTGGCCTGTCAGAAGCCTGGATTGCCATCGGCCTGATTATCGGAGCGTGGCTAAACTGGTTACTGGTGGCAGGTCGTCTACGGGCGCATACCGAATACCAGAATAATGCCCTGACCCTGCCAGATTATTTCACCAGCCGTTTTTCCGACCGCAAACGCATTTTACGGGTCTTGTCTGCCTTGGTGATTCTGGTGTTCTTTGCAATTTATTGTGCCTCGGGCATGGTCGCAGGTGCACGCCTGTTTGAAAGCCTGTTCGGCTGGAATTACACCACGGCGCTTATCATCGGTGCGATGGCGACAATTTTATATGTGTGTATTGGTGGTTTTCTGGCAATCAGCTGGACGGATACTTTTCAGGCCGGTTTGATGATCTTCGCACTGTTGCTGACCCCGATCATTACCTTCCTGGCCTTGGGTGACAATAGCCAGCAAGTGAGTGTCATCCTTGAATCTGCCCGTCCACATGCGTCCAGTATGCTTGAAGGCTTAAGCGTGGTGGCGATTATTTCCAGTCTGGCCTGGGGTTTGGGTTATTTTGGTCAACCACATATTTTAGTGCGCTTCATGGCAGCAGATTCAGTGAAAACCATTCCTGCTGCACGCCGTATTGGCATGACCTGGATGATTTTGTGTCTAGGCGGCGCAGTGGCAGCTGGTTATATCGGGATTGCCTATTTCACCGTTAATCCAGCATTCGCCTCGGTGGTGAACCAGAACCCTGAAACCGTGTTTATGGAATTGACTAAAATCCTGTTTAATCCATGGATCGCTGGCATCGTACTTGCAGCTATTCTGGCCGCGATTATGAGCACCTTGAGCTGTCAGCTTCTGGTCTGTTCAACCACCCTGACTGAAGATTTATACAAGAGCTTCCTGCGCAAAAATGCCTCGCAAAAAGAACTGATCTGGGTCGGTCGTGCTATGGTTTTAGTAATTGCGTTAATTGCGATTGCCTTGGCGATTAATCCGAACAGCAAGGTTTTAGGTCTGGTGGCTTATGCCTGGGCAGGCTTTGGTGCAGCATTTGGCCCCTTGATTATCTTGTCTTTGTTCTGGAAGCGTATGACCCTCAACGGCGCGATTGTCGGCATGCTGGTCGGTGCGGTGACGGTAATCGTCTGGAAAAACTATATGGGTGATACCGGCCTGTACGAGATTATTCCCGGTTTTATTCTGGCTACCCTGAGTATCGTGATTGTCAGCTTAGTGGATAAGGCACCGAATGATGATGTGGTACATCGTTTTGAAATGGCCAAAGCTGAATATCAAAAAGAAATGGCTGAAATGAAAAAATAGTCTGGATATTCAATACAATAAAAGGGACTTTCAAGTCCCTTTTGTGTTTTTTAGATTAGTCGTTAATACGCTACAAATTATTTAGATTTTCCCGGTATTTTTAGATGGATCTGCTGACTTTCTTTAATCACCTCCATCACCGGATAACTGCGTGTTTCCTTGATCCCGGGCAGTTGCCATAAGATTTGCCCGGAAATTTTACGGAATTCATCCATATTGGCGCAGCGGATTTTTACCACAAAGTCGAAACCGCCACTGATCATATGACATTCAATAATTTCTGGAATCTGCCGGACTGCATGGGAAAACTCATCTAAAACATTCGGTGTGGTTTTATCCAGTAAAATCTCTACAAAAACCACAAAAGCGTTATTGAGCAGATTTGGATTCAGACGGGCTTCGTAGCCCAGAATATAGCCTTCTTTGCTCAGTTTCTGCACCCGCGCCAGTGCCGCGGTCGGCGATAAATTTACCAGTTCAGCCAGTTTAATATTGGATAATTTGGCATCGGATTGTAATAAACTCAGGATACGAATATCTATACGGTCTAGGCTTAAATAAGGAGGCTGCATTAGAATTATTCTCTAAAAAATGTAAAAACTATAGTGAGATATTCGTCAAATATTCTGTGATTATAGATTAAAACTCGTTAGCCCCGCTAGATCTGATTGCAGCAGTACAGGATGTCACTATGCCGACCACACTAAGCCCCACCTATGGTTCAGATGCCATGAAGCAGCCAAATTATATCGCCGAATTCAAAGATAAAAATGAATACGAACAACGTATCAACACTGCATGGCGCCGTGCGGAAACTGAATGCGTCGAAGAACTCTTGCTGCATAGTGAAATTTCCTCCGAACTCAGCGACAAGATTCAAGCGCTTGCCTTTGATCTGGCGCATTCCTTGCGTGAACGTAAAAATTCAGGCGGTAAAGCGGGCATCGTACAAGGATTATTACAGGAATTTTCCCTATCTTCTCAGGAAGGCATTGCCCTGATGTGTCTGGCCGAAGCCTTGCTGCGTATTCCAGACAAAGCCACGCGTGACCTGCTGATCCGCGACAAGATCAATCAGGGCAACTGGAAAGAACATCTCGGTCAAAGCCAGCTGATGTTTGTCAATGCCGCAGCCTGGGGCTTGATGCTGACGGGTAAATTAATGGAAACCCCACAGCAAAAAAGCCTGTCCAGTTTATTAACCGGCCTGTTGGCGCGCAGTGGTCGCGGCATTATCCGTAAGGCCGTCGATGTTGCCATGCGCATGATGGGCGAACAGTTTGTGACGGGTGAAACCATTGATGAGGCGCTGAAAAATGCAGAACGTCTGGAAGAAAAAGGCTTTCGTTATTCCTATGACATGCTTGGTGAAGCAGCACTGACCGATCCGGATGCGGAACGCTATTATCAGGATTATCAGCAAGCGATTCATGCCATCGGGCAAGCCTCGCAGGATAAAGACGTTTATGATGGCCCGGGCATTTCCATCAAACTCTCTGCCCTGCATCCGCGTTATCAGCGCGCACAGATGGATCGTGTACATGATGAACTGTATGGAAAAATGCTTAAACTCGCGGTCTTGGCGAAACAGTACAATATCGGTTTAAACATTGATGCCGAAGAAACTGACCGTCTGGAAATTTCCTTGCAACTGCTTGAACGCCTGTGTTTTGAGCCGCAATTACAAGACTGGAAAGGCATTGGCTTTGTGATTCAAGCCTATCAAAAACGCTGTTTCTATGTGGTAGATTATATTGTTGATCTGGCCAAACGTAGTCAGAAACGCCTGATGATTCGTCTGGTCAAAGGTGCCTATTGGGACAGCGAGATCAAGAAAGCACAGATTGAAGGCATGTCGGACTATCCGGTATTCACTCGTAAGGTGCATACCGATCTATCTTATATCGCCTGTGCGCGTAAATTATTGGCTGAACCGGATTATATCTATCCGCAATTTGCCACCCATAATGCACAAACGGTGGCCACGATTTACCAACTGGCGCAACCTGAGCAGTATTATGCGGGTCAATATGAATTCCAGTGTCTGCATGGCATGGGCGAACCCTTGTATGAAAATGTGGTGGGCGACAAGTCAGCGAATAAGCTCGGTGTACCTTGTCGTATTTATGCGCCAGTCGGCAATCATGAAACCTTATTGGCTTATCTGGTGCGTCGTTTGCTGGAAAATGGCGCAAATACGTCTTTTGTCAACCGGATTGCCGACAAAACCCTAAATATCGAAGATTTGATTGAGAATCCACAACAAACGATTTTAAAAGCTGCACAGCAGGAAGTCATGATCGGTGCCAAGCATCCGCATATTCCTTATCCGCAAGATCTGTATGGCACACGTATTAACTCATCGGGTCTGGATCTCGCCAATGATGCAGAGCTGAGCGCCTTAAATGAAGTCGCTGCCAGCCTGAAAAACACACAATTTCAGGCAGCAGCCATGGGAACGGCGTTTACAGTGACCGACACAAGTAACGCAGTGCAAATCATCAATCCGGCACAACATCAGGATGTAGTCGGTACAGTCTATGAAGCGACTCAGGAACAGGCTGAAATTGCCTTAACGCAAGCTGTCAATGCACAAGGTTTCTGGGCCAATTTGCCAAAAAATGAGCGAGCAGCCTGCTTAAATAAAGCCGCGGATCTGATGGAACAGCGTTTGCTGACACTGATGGTGATTCTGTCCCGTGAGGCTGGCAAAACCTATGCCAATGCCATTGCCGAGGTCCGGGAGGCGGTAGATTTCTTGCGCTACTATGCCGGTCAGATGTTGGATTTAGCTGAAAATACACAGATTCAACCTTTGGGTACCGTACTGTGTATCAGTCCATGGAACTTCCCGTTGGCAATTTTTACCGGCCAGATTTCAGCAGCGCTGGTCGCGGGCAATACCGTTATTGCCAAACCGGCAGAACAGACCCCGCTGATTGCTGCACAAGCGGTGCAGATTTTATGGGAAGCGGGCATTCCGCAAGATGTCTTACAGCTCTTGCCGGGTCAAGGTGAAAGCATTGGTGCGCAGCTCAGTGCGGATTCACGCATTCAGGGCATTATGTTTACCGGCTCAACCGAGGTCGCCCATATTCTGCAAAAAACTGTAGCGGAACGTCTGAACCAGTTTGGCGAAAGTGTGACCCTGATTGCTGAAACCGGCGGTCAAAATGCCATGATTGTCGATTCATCTGCATTAACTGAGCAAGTGGTGCTTGATGTGGTTAATTCTGCCTATGACAGTGCCGGCCAGCGTTGTTCTGCTTTGCGTGTGCTCTGTGTGCAAGAAGATAACCTGGATGCTGTGCGCACGATGCTCAAAGGTGCCATGCAGCAGTTAAGAGTCGGCAATCCGATTTTATTAAAAACCGATATTGGTCCGGTGATTGATCTTGAGGCCCAGCAAAATATTCAGACGCATATTCAGCAGATGCGCAGCAAAGGTCACAAAGTCCATCAACTGATGTTTGACCAAGATGAGACTGAATTAACCCAAGGCACCTTTATTCCGCCAACATTGATTGAACTTCCAAACCTGAACGATCTGGAGCGTGAAGTCTTTGGTCCGGTGCTGCATCTGATCAGCTATAAATATGGTGAACTGGAACAGTTATTGGAACAGATCAACAGCAAAGGCTATGGTCTGACCATGGGCTTACACACACGTATTGATGAAACCATACAAACCGTGATTGCGCGAGCAGAAGTCGGTAACTTGTATATCAACCGTAATATCGTCGGTGCAGTTGTGGGTGTTCAGCCTTTCGGTGGTGAAGGCTTGTCCGGTACTGGCCCTAAAGCTGGTGGGCCGCTTTACATCTACCGTTTAATGCAGCAGCTTTCCGAGAAGAAATTGGCGCAGCCTTATGCCATGCGATCTGATCAAGCCCCTATTGAACACAAACCAGTCCAGGAATTTAAGGCTTGGGCCTCTAAAACTTTCCCCACAATCTCCTTAAAAGCACCCAGCCAGATTGCGACCGGACAAAGCTTTAGTTTGCAAGGTCCAACCGGCGAAGAAAACCAGTACATGATCTTGCCACGTGAAAGTGTTCTATCTTTGGCGCACACCGAGCAAGACCAGATTCAGCAAATTTTGGCCATTTTATCGGTCGGCAGTCGCCCTGCGGTATTGGCTGAAAATACTTTTGTGCTGAAATATCTACAAACAATGCCAAAAGCAGTTGCTGCCCGATTCAAAGTGATTCAAGACATTGAAAGTGGGGAATTTGATGCTGTATTACATCATGGTGATGCTGCGGAATTGATTGATTTACAGAAGCGTATTGCGGCTCGAAAAGGCCCCATTGTAGGAATCACGCATTTAAACTCAGGCAATCATGACATTCCGGTGGAGCGATTGGTGCTTGAACGGGCCATTAGCATCAATACGGCAGCAGCCGGTGGCAATGCCAGTTTGATGACGATGAGTCATCTCTAAATTAATCGAATCATCTTGTCATTTTTCTGTTCATGATTTCCTCTTTACGGCCAAATTTTTCTCCTCAGAGGGTTTGGTCTTTTTTATGCAGTTTTTAAAGCCGCTCAGCCACAATAGGCTTAGGCAGATCAGCAATTATTTGCTACCATTTGCGCTTTAAAATATTTGCGACTTCTTACTGCATATGACTTCATCTTATCAGCAACAACTCGATGCCAAAATTGAACGCATCAGCGCTCAGTTTGCCGAATATCAACCACCTGCCCTCGAAGTATTCCAGTCTCCTGAAAAATATTTCCGCATGCGTGCTGAATTTCGGATCTGGCATACTGAGGATGACATGTTCTATGCCATGTTCGAGCGCAATGAAGATCAACAGAAAAAAGTCATCCGCATTGATGAATTTCCGGTTGCAGACCTCAGCATCAATCAGTTGATGCCTAAATTGCTGCAAGCGCTCAAAGCAGATCCGTTATTATCGACACGTCTGTTTGAAGTACATTTTCTGGCGACCTTAAGTGGTCAGGTTCTGGTTTCTCTGATTTATCATCGTAAACTGGATGAAAGCTGGGAACCGGCAGCCAAAGCACTGGCAGAACAGTTAAATATCAAGTTAATTGGCCGCAGCCGTGGACAGAAGTTTGTCCTGTCTGATGAGTATGTGGTGGAAGAACTTTCTGTTTTTGATCGTACCTATCAATACAAACAGATCGAAAGCAGCTTTACCCAGCCGAATGCCCAAGTCTGCCAAAACATGCTGGAATGGGCATGTGATGCAGCAGAGCAATCTGATCAAGATTTGCTGGAATTATATTGTGGTAATGGTAACTTTACCCTGCCACTCTCGACCAAGTTCCGCCGTGTTCTGGCAACCGAGTTAGCCAAATCTTCAGTCTATGCGGCTGAGTGGAATATTGAGCAAAACCAGATTGGGAATATTCAGGTCGCGCGTCTTTCTGCAGAAGAGTTCACCCAAGCTTACAACGGCGAGCGTGTTTTCCGCCGCCTGCAAGAAGCCAATATTGATCTTGCGACTTATGATTTTGATACAGTCTTTGTCGATCCACCGCGTGCCGGTATTGATGATGAAACGCTTAAACTATTACAGCGCTTCCAACGCATTATTTACATTTCTTGCAATCCAGACACATTGCATGACAATCTGAAACAGTTGTCTCAAACCCATAAAATCAGCAAATTCGCTATGTTTGATCAATTTCCATATACGCACCATGTAGAAACGGGCGTATTATTAGAAAGAAGATAAAGAATTTGTTTCAATTTATTTTCTTGTTACAAAAAAGGAGTTTTTCGAAATTCCTTTTTTTATATCTTAAATCATTAACTTAATAACAAATTATCATTTGTACAGCTAAAAATATCGTTAGCTCTTTGAGCTTCAATCGGAAATTTTAAAGACCAACTGCTGCTTTTATCACATAGGTCCTATTGCTTTATTTATTTAATTGGCTATATTTCACTCTATGTTAGGTTGTTGTATGAAGGCTCTATGAGTTTTTGGCAAAAGTTGTTTTCTGTGGAACAACACAATGAACACAAGAATCAGATTGCTTGTGTAGAAAATGATTGCTCTTTCAAGACAAATGAACAGCTTCTTGAAGCTTTGTCTAAAGCAACTGATGAAGAGATCATCATCGGAATCAAAAAGGTTCTTGTATCACGCGGCTATAGCCGTAAGGAACTGAATGAACTTCAACACTTGCCCTTGCAGTAATCGGCAAAGGCTCTAGCCTGATCAAAAAAAGCACTTGTGTAACCAGGTGCTTTTTTTATATCTGTCGCTTTAATTACATTGAAGAAGAACCAAACTTAGAGAGTTCAATTGTATAAATCCGACTACACAACCTTCTGCCTTCTGTTGAGTAATTGGTAATAAATCTGAACACTTCTTCCTCTCACTTTTTCTGATTTTATTGAAATGTAAAAGTTAGCTTAGGCTATTTATGGGTGTTGCTGAACAGATGTTCATCTGAATTCTGCCATCCAGGTGATCAAGTCACTTGCTGCATACGCCTATTGCTTGTCTGCCTAAACTCAAGCAAAGCGTCGATTAATTTAGCAAAAGACAGTACACTTGCTATTAAACTACAATGCTTTTTTAAATGGCTTAATTCTGATATGCAACAGACTAAACGGTTTCCCATAGGAGCGCACCTTATGGTTAAACATTTCGGTTATACCCATCATGGGATATACGCTGGACGTGGTCGTGTTATTCATTATTCGGGCTTTGCACATTTATTTAAGAAACGCCCCATTGAAATAACCTCTATTGAAAAATTCAGTCATGGCAAAGCGATTCATGTGCAACATTATGACTCGGCGAAATATAAAGGCCGTAAAGTTGTGCGTCGCATGCGTTCCAGAATGCATGAAAATAATTATCATTTAATTATCAATAATTGCGAACATCTGTGTACTTGGGCGATTACTGGCGTAGAAAGCAGCCCGCAAGTGATCTATATGATGAATCGCCTGACCACGATTGGTTATATCAGCTCGATGATGAGTTTCATGAACAGCATGTTCCTGACCCTGACCACGACGAGTTTTGCCTTGGCCTTGTACATCAAGAAGAAGCTTAGAGATAAAGCCAATCTGCGTTTGCAACAATACCGTGAATTGCAAGATCAGGCTAAAACGAAAGTGTCAGACCTGACTAATCTTAAACATCGTTAATTTAAAGCTCAGCCTGCCGATGATTTTTTGTTAGTAAGAAATTTTGAGTTCGGGTTTAAACTTTGATATTAAAAGGAACAGATCAGGTTAAATAACCTTTTTTGGCCTGAATCGCTTCAGGTAAACCTTTACCCAAAGAGCTTAAGGTTTCCCGTTCTACCAGTCGTACCATTGAATCGAGTGGCAGATCATTATCCTGTAGCCCAAAAGGCTCTTCTAGCTCAGCACTGAGCTCATCTAGGCCTAAGAGCATATAAGCAATCAACCCGACCAGAATCGGCGTCCACAGGCCCAGATTGGCCTGCAAACTAAAAGGTAAAATAAAACAGAACGAATACACTGCACGATGTAACAGTACCGAATAAGAAAATGGCAATGGCGTCGACAGTATCCGGTCACAACCGGCCTGAATATTGCCCAAGGCCACAGTATGCTGATTCAAATTGTTATAAATAATATCGCTGATGTTGCCCTGCTTATATTGCTGAACCAACTCCTTTTGCATCTGTTCCAGCACCCATTGTGAAGGATTGATTTGCACGAGCAACTGATCGAATGCCATATTTTCAAAATGCGTGGTTGTTTGGTAATGCTGAATACTTTGTACTTGCTGTCTGAGCCGGTCACGCAACAGATGGCTAAACAGCATCATGCGATATAACAAGACCTCGCGGGTCTGATCATCCAGCACATGGCTGTCCCGGCATAAATGACGTGTGGTGGCGATTAGCGCTCCCCAGAGCTTGCGCCCTTCCCACCAGCGCTCATAACATGCCGTATTTCTAAAGCTGAGAAAGATCGAAAGAATCACACCAAAAATGGTAAAGCCGATTGCGGGTACGGCAGGAAGATTCACAAAATGTGCCTGACTCAAATAGACCAGTAGGCCGGAAATAAAGACCACCAAGACTAAAGCCGGCAATACCTTAGGCAAAATTGTGCCCTGCCAGGCAAACAGTAAACCGATACTATTGTTTTTATCACGCACAATCATGGCATTTTCCCTGCTGTATTGAAAAAGCCCAACCGAAGTTGGGCTTTTAATATCTGATTTAAACCTGATTATTTGCCTGGCTTGAAACTGTCTTTCAAGTCAAGAATACGGTTAAATACTGGTTTCTTGCTATTATGATCGTATTGATCGGCAACGAAGTAACCTTCACGCTCAAACTGGAAGCGATCTTCCGGTTGAGCTTGCGCCAATGCCGGCTCAATCACGGCTTGAACCACCTTTAAGGATTCAGGGTTCAAGTTGGCCAGGAAGTCATCACCCACTTCAGGATCCGACTCAGTGAACAGACGTTCATAAATACGGACTTCGGCAGGCACACCTTTAGTCGCAGATACCCAGTGAACCACACCTTTCACCTTGCGGCCTTCAGGATTCTTACCCAAAGTTTCAGGATCAATCGAACATTTCAGCTCAACCACTTCACCATTTTCATCTTTAATGACTTCATCACATTTGATCACATAGGCATGACGTAAACGTACTTCACCACCTGGAATCAGACGTTTAAAGCCTTTTGGTGGTTCTTCCTCAAAGTCTTTACGGTCAATAAACAGCTCAGTGGTTAAAGGAATCACGCGTTCGCCCATGTCCACGTTCGGATGACGTGAATGGGTCAGATCCATATCGGCTGGCAAGTTGCTTAAGGTCACTTTCAGTGGATTTAACACGGCCATACCACGCGCTGCGGTATTTTCCAGAGACTGGCGGATGCAATATTCCAGCATCGCGACATCGACAATACTACCATCCACTTTCGATACACCGACACGCTGGCAGAAATCACGCAGACCTTCAGGTGTAAAACCACGGCGACGCATACCGACTACAGTTGGCATACGTGGATCGTCCCAACCATTCACATGAGCACCTTCAACCAGTTTACGTAATTTACGTTTCGAGGTGATGGTGTAATCCACGTTCAAACGGCTAGATTCATACTGACGTGGCACAGATGGTGATTTAACCTTTGCCACCACCCAGTCATAGAACGGACGGTGATCCTGGAACTCTAATGTACAAAGCGAGTGGGTAATGCCTTCAATCGCATCAGACAATGGATGCGCATAGTCGTACATTGGATAAATTTTCCATGTATCGCCCGTCTGATGGTGCGCTGAATGCAAAATACGATACAAGATCGGATCACGCATATGTACGTTCGGTGAGGTCATATCGATTTTAGCGCGTAAAACAGCCTGACCTTCAGCATATTCGCCGCTACGCATCTTCTCAAAACGTTCCAGATTCTCTGCAACAGTTGCATCACGTTGTGGCGAGTTCTTACCCGGCTCGACAAAGTTACCGCGGTTTAAACGGATGTCTTCGGGGCTTTGTAAATCCACATAGGCATCACCCTGTTCAATCAGCTGAACCGCCCATGTATAAAGTTGATCAAAATAGCTCGATGCATAGCGCGGCTCGCCCTCCCACTGGAAGCCCAACCATTTCACATCATTGGCAATACCATCAACATATTCCTGTTCTTCAGCATCCGGATTGGTATCATCAAAACGAAGATTACACACACCCTGGAATTCTTCAGCAATCCCAAAGTTCAAGCAAATTGCTTTCACATGGCCAATATGTAAGTAGCCATTTGGCTCAGGCGGAAAACGCGTGACGATCTGTTGGGTACGACCAGCGGCTAAATCATCCGTAATGACCTGACGTACAAAGTCCAAGCCCGGTTGTTGTTCTTGCTGCTGCACTGAATCGACTGCATTGTTCTTTTGGGTCGGGTTCTCGGGCAGAGATGTCACAACATCATTTGGCTTCATGATCAATCATTCACTTCTAAAGTTAAAAAGGGATTAACGAATATTTAATCGCACAGGTTGTACGCATATTCATTATCAAAGTTCCTTAGTTTAACTAGAGGTGAATAATCTCTCAACCGCTAACTATGGTATTTGATTTCAATTCACCCATTTTAAAAAATGAAAATACGGCGAGTTGCCTGAAACTAAAATATCAGTGCTTGTACAAGCAGTAAAATCATTAATTTACGCCAATTCAAAATAGGGTGCCTGATAGGGCAATATCTGAAATGCCTTGATAAATCAACGTATAAATAAGGTACTATTTTTATGCTTTTAACAAAGAAAATAATGTTTTTACTTGCCTAGTCGATTGTAGTTTGCTTATGCTTCACTCATTCAGAAAAAACCATGGCACTCGTCCATGATTAGGAGATTACACAATGAGTTTTCCTCAAGTCGAATTAAACACCAATAAAGGTCGTATTGTTCTTGAACTCAATGCTGAAAAAGCACCTAAAACAGTGGCTAACTTTTTAGAATATGTGCGTGACGGTTTTTATGACGGCGTAATTTTCCACCGTGTAATTGATGGTTTCATGATCCAGGGTGGTGGTATGGATGAAAACTTCAAAGAAAAAGCGACCCGTGATGCAATCGAAAATGAAGCAGACAATGGCTTAACTAACGATTTGGGCACAATTGCCATGGCGCGTACGCAAGCTCCACATTCTGCATCTGCTCAATTCTTCATTAACGTTGGCAACAACGCATTCCTTAACCATTCTGGTAAAACAGCACAAGGTTGGGGTTATGCAGTATTTGGTAAAGTGACTGACGGCATGGACATTGTCAACGAAATTAAAGGCGTTCGTACTGGCAACCGTGGCTACCACGCTGATGTTCCACTAGAAAATGTAGTTATTGAGTCTGCAAAAATCATTTCTGAATAAAAAACGTCCTCTCCGTTCTTTATGAGTTTTAAAGCGATGCTTTAAAACGGTGTAATGGAAAATCCCTCATATAAATGAGGGATCTAGAGAGGAATAAAAGGAAAAGATTCGTGACCTATCTGTTTATCTCAGATTTACATTTGTCACCTGATCACCCTCGACTTGTTCGGGGGTTTTTAGATTTATTGACCGAATATCAAGATCAAAATACCCGATTGTATATTTTGGGTGACTGGTTCAATGCCTGGATCGGTGACGACTATACAGCCCCATGGCTGGACGAAATTGTCACTGCCTTAAAACAGTTTATTCAGGCTGGTAATCAGGTATATTTTCAGGCAGGCAACCGGGATTTTGTTCTCGGCAGCAAGTTTTTAGCTCAATTTGGCGGAAAGCTACTTCCTGAGATAGACCAACTGAACATTGCAGGAACACGTTTTCGCCTGGAACATGGTGATGCACTGTGTACCGATGACATCGCTTATCAGCGCTTTAAAAAGATTATCCGGCATCCACTTCTGCTAGGCTTATTAAAGCGTGCACCGCTGTCTTTCCGTAAAAAATTAGCCAATGGTTTCCGTCAGCAAAGTCATCAGGCGCAGCAGTTTAAAAGCTATGAGGTGATGGATGTCAATCCACAGGCTGTTGAACTGGCATTAACAGATGTAGATGTTCTGATTCATGGCCATACACATCGTGCAGCCATTCACCAGCTAGGACAGAAAAAAAGAATCGTACTCGGCGACTGGAAAGAAGATCGTGCAGAGATTCTAGAAATTCAGGAAAATCAAAGCTTTGACACCCTAAAACTAAAAAAGTGGCGATATTAATCGGCCACTTTTTTAAGACATCTATTTGTTTAACACAAGCGATAAAGCTGGTTTACACCAGTATAGAAACTTTTACCATCAAGATTAAACAGGATTTCTTCACCAGTTTGCAGCTGGATCATTTTTCCAACTTCGACCCAGATAAAACCATCCTGAGTGTTTTGTTTACGCTTTAACGGAACCAGTTTAACATTAATTTCGCCACCATTTACGGCAGTGGCGGTATGCCATTCATTTAAAATATTCAAAATAATTACTCATAAAATGAGCTTTTTGTGACTGTACAAAGAGATTAATAAAACCAAATTTGTATAATAATTCTGTAGTTACTAGATGTTATCCAAGCTCAAAGGCTTGAACCAAAAGTGAATCACAATTAGCTAGAAATAATAAAAGCGAGAACTATACTCGCTCGAAGTGTTATCACTATACACCTTATTTTTCATGAAAGCAAACATACATTGTCATTACAAATAATGCCTGCCTGATTTTTAAAACAATGATTGTGCAGAAATTTTATGAAGGTAATTGTCTTTGATAGATATCACTTTTATAAATGATTCACAGCTGCTACAAGGCCATTAAAACAAATAGCAGACAGCAAAAGTTCAGTTCTGCTCTTCTCATCATTCAGGAAAGAAGCATATTACGCCTTATGTTAGGCCAAAAAACAGACAATCATCTTGTTAGATTTGAATGAATAGATCATTGCAGACAAGTTCTGATTAAAAATCATTCAGAATCTTATCTAATCCATTCATTCAGACCTGATAAATGATTAATATCCCGTATTTGTTTTAATTACATTTATATCTGTTTTATATTTTCCCAACAAATCCCGCAATGAATTCATCAGAACGCTGGTATCAACGCCTACTGCAACAAATTCAGTGCCAAGTTCCAGATACTTTTGTGTGACTTCATGCTGAGTTGACAGAATACCAGCGGCTTTACCTGCAACACGAATCCGCTGAATTGCATCCACAACCGCGGCTTGCACCTCTGGATGATTTGGATCACCCTGATAGCCCATGGTAGCAGACAGGTCTACGGCGCCAATAAATACCCCGTCAATTCCATCAATCTGAAGAATAGCATCCAGATTTTCCAATCCGGTAACCGACTCAATCTGGATCAGCAAACAGATTTCTTCATGCGCAGTCTGATAATAATTCGGAATGCTGTTCCAGCGCGTGGCACGTGCCAGCGCAGCACCAACGCCACGAATCCCTTCCGGTGGATAACGCACTGCCTTAACCATCAGTTCCGCCTGTTCCACTGTTTCGACCATCGGAATCAATAAAGTCTGCGCACCGATATCGAGCAGCTGCTTGATCAGCTGTACACTGCCAACCGGAGGTCGTACCACCGCTTGCGACGGATAAGCGGCAATACTTTGCAGTTGCGACAATGTGATTCTCAAATCGCTGGGAGCATGCTCACCATCAATCAGTAACCAGTCATAGCCGGCATTTGCTGCAATCTCGGTACCATAGGCATCTGCCAGCCCAATCCACAACCCGATTTGCTGCTGGGTTTTAAGTTTGTGTTTAAAATAATTGGTAAATTGCATTTACGGACCTATTTGCATGTTACTGGCGATACTGCTTATTAAATGCTTCTTGTCCAAAAGTGCCAATAGACAAAAACTGCATTGTTATCTAATTTAATGCTAAGTTTTACTTGCATTTATATCAAGATCATTCAACAACAGACTTTGCCTGAGGTATTTTTATTGTAATAATCAGGAGATCTCAAAATCTTATACCTGCAAAACCGCTATCCTCTGTTTATTTAAAAAGATTGGAGTCCATTAATGGATTTACTCAAAATCACACAGACCCGCTATGCCACTAAAGCCTATGATCCGAGCAAGAAAATTCCGGCAGACCAGTTTGAACGCCTATTAGAAATTTTGCGTTTTGCCCCGTCTTCAATCAATATTCAGCCCTGGCATTTTTTTATTGCCGATCATGAGGCAGCCAAACAGCGAATTGCCAAAGCGTTGGTCGGCACCTATGCTTATAATGCACCTAAAGTTCTGGATTCTTCACATACCATTTTATTTTGTACCAAAGCCGATATTAATGAGCTGCATCTGGAAAACTTGCTGAATCGCGATGATCTCAGTGGTCGCTTTAAAGATGAGTCGGCCAAAGAAGGCCAGAAAAACACCCGTGCAGGCTATATTCATTATTATCGTAATGAAAAAGGTGATATTCAGCGCTGGGCTGAAAATCAGACCTTTATTGCGCTCGGTCAGATGCTGTTGGCTGCCGGAATTGAAGGTGTCGATGCCACACCAATTGGCGGCTTTGATGAAGAGATTATCACTGAAGAATTAAAACTTGCAGAACAGGGTTTAATTCCCTCTGTGCTGCTGACTTTGGGTTATCGCAGTGAAAATGACTTCAATGCCAAACTACCGAAATCCCGCCTGCCTGCTGAAGACATTTTCACCAAACTGTAAGGATCTTATGCTATAAAAGGGGCCAGGCGCCCCTTTCCATATCAGTTCGGGCCTATTTTTTGCTTTATTTAATTTACCATCTAATAGAATAACAATAGAGGTCATCTATGTCGCTCCTTACCTCCAAATCCCTGAAATTTGCATGCCATCATTGCGATAAAATTTATCTCCAACACTATAAAGATCAACAGCATCGTTATCCGCACTGTCCAGACTGCCAACAGGCCGGTTTATTGCTTGGACTGGCCGAAGCAGGCGACCTGCTGCGACATCCGATTAAATTTGCATCGTCTTATGTCAAACAGACATTGCATAAGCTAGGCAAATCACACTAGTGAGACCTAGCAGTAAACCCGCGGCACTTGCAGGTTTGAGTCGCTCTTTAAAGAACATCAGACCTGCAATGACTCCAAATACCACCACCAGAATATTCATGCCAGCAAAGACAATTGCCGGCGAATCCTTGAGCAGCATATGGGCTTTGACATAAAACGCAATATTGGCAAAATTCAGCACACCCAATAACAGACCAGCGCCTATATTCTGTATCGACCCCAAGCTTTTATATTTAAACAGCAGATAGCCCATCGACATGATCAGAGCGCAAATAAACATCAGATTGAGTGCAACGGCGAACTGCAAACCTAAACTGGTTGTATATTTTAATAATACATCAATCAGTGCATAACCCACCCAGACCAGCCCCAGATACAACATGCCCTGACTGCCCTGTCCTGTACTTTGTCGATGTGAGAATAAAATACACAGCACTGCGCCAATACCTAAAGCGATCCCGAGTATTTTCAGCTGATTAAACTGTTCCTGAAAAATAAAATAAGCCGCCGCCAGTGACAAGACTACAGAAAGCCGCTGGGCGATTTCTGTTTTTAAAATTCCAGCGCTTTCCAAGGCTTTGGCCAGCAACAGAAATACGCTCGGAAGCAAAATACCCAATGCCAGAATGAGGAACCATGGTGTCTGGCTTGGCGAAATATGCTGGATATCCAGCTTAAACCAGAAAAAGCACAACAAGCTGGCGGTGGCATAATTCCAGCTAATCATGTGGATCGGACTCAGCCCTCTGTTTTTGGCGACTTTTAATAATATTGAGACCACAACGCTACACAGCGCTGCTGCGAAAATCAGTTCCATATGCTGCTCTTATTCTTGGTATTTATCAGTCTACAAAAAAGCCCACATTCGCTGTGGGCTTTTTCTATAAATGATTCACTGGGAATTATTTATTATAGTACGACACCATTTTCTCTAAAGAAATTGGGCGAATCTTGTCTGCATTACCGGCAGTACCAAATGCTTCATAACGATCGATACAGATTTGCTTCATGGCATCAACCGTTGCGCTGAAGAATTTACGAGGATCGAATTCGCTTGGTTTTTCTGCCATCATACGACGCATTGCACCTGTAGATGCTAAACGCAAGTCAGTATCGATGTTGATTTTACGCACGCCATGTTTGATCGCTTCAACCAGCTGCTCAACCGGAACACCATAAGTTTCCTTGATGTCGCCGCCATACTGGTTAATTACTGCCAACCACTCTTGTGGCACAGAGCTTGAACCGTGCATAACCAAATGCGTATTTGGAAGTGCCGCATGAATTTCTTTAATGCGGTCAATCGCCAGAATATCGCCTGTAGGTGGACGCGTAAATTTGTACGCACCGTGTGAAGTACCTACAGCAATCGCCAGCGCATCCACATTGGTATCTGCAACGAAACTACGTGCTTCTTCAACTGAAGTCAGAAGTTGAGAATGATCAAGTACGCCTTCTGCGCCTACGCCATCTTCTTCACCCGCCATACCTGTTTCAAGGCTACCTAAACAACCGATCTCACCTTCTACAGAAACGCCACATGCATGTGCCATCTGAACCGTACGACGAGTCACATCAACGTTGTATTCGTATGAAGTTGGGGTTTTGCCATCTTCACCAAGTGAGCCGTCCATCATCACTGATGAAAAGCCGAGCTGGATTGAACGTTGGCAAATGTCAGGGCTGGTTCCGTGGTCTTGGTGCATTACCACTGGAATATGTGGCCATTCTTCAATTGCAGCCAAAATCAGGTGACGCAAGAACGGAGCGCCTGCATATTTACGCGCACCCGCAGATGCTTGTACGATAACAGGTGAATTGGTTGCATCTGCTGCAAGCATAATTGCACGCATTTGTTCTAAGTTGTTTACGTTAAATGCTGGTACGCCGTAAGCATGTTCGCCGGCGTGATCCAAGAGCTGGCGCAATGAAATAAGAGCCATAATATCCTCCCAGTGAATGCCACATATTCTACATGTTCAAAGGTTTCAATTCAGCAACAAATAACACTATTTAAAAAAAATCCCTGCTTTTGCAGGGATTTTATCTCACATGCACTGGATTAAGGTGCTACAGGCTCAGAAGTCGCTGTAACTGACTGGTCTGCAGTTGCTTCATCTGCTGGCGCATTGGCAATTTCAGCTGGAATATCGGTATTTTTTTCATCTAAAACTGGCTGGTCAATGGCATCAATCGCGGCTTGCTGTTCTGGCGTTATAGTCTCATTGGCCACTGCTGCCGAGCTTTCTGTTTCAGCGACCGGTGCATTTTCCTGTTTCGCACATGCAGTCAGTGCCAATGATGCAGCGAATAAAGCTGCCAAAGTTAACTGTTTTTTCATCACGTGATCTCATCATTTGGTGATTTAATCTCTGCATCTTATGACAGATTTATTGCATTTTCATGACGAAGCCATGAAGGGTAAGTTTTCATTGTCAAAAAAATGACATAAAAAAGCTGGCACTTGGCCAGCTTTTTAGCTTAGGACATGCAATCAAGCACGTTCTAAGAGTACCGCAACTGCAGGAAGGGTTTTACCTTCAACGAATTCGAGGAATGCACCACCACCCGTAGAAATATAGCCAATTTTATCTGCTACTTCGTACTTGTCGATTGCAGCCAATGTGTCACCACCACCCGCGATCGAGAAACCGGCAGATTCAGCAATCGCTAAAGATAAAGTTTTGGTACCTTCGCCGAATTGATCGACTTCAAACACACCCACCGGGCCATTCCAGAGAATGGTTTTAGAGGTTTTCAGGATTTCTGCAAATGCTTTTGCAGTTTCTGGACCCACATCCAGAATCATGTCGTTATCAGCAACATCGGCAACATTTTTCACAGTTGCTTTCGCAGCAGCCAATGAACCCAGGAAATCTTCAAAGTTGATTTCAGAAGCATCGGCAACCACAACGTCAGTTGGAAGTGGCACTGATACTTTTGCAGCAATGGCTTTTGCAGTATCGATCAGATCTTTTTCACACAGTGACTTACCAACGTTATAGCCTGCCGCAGCAAGGAAAGTATTGGCAATACCACCACCCACGATCAATTGATCGCAGATGTCAGACAGTGAAGTCAACACATCAAGTTTAGTCGATACTTTAGAACCCGCAACAATTGCCACCATTGGCTTTTCAGGTGTCTTAAGTGCACGGCCTAGTGCATCAAGTTCAGCTGCCAATAAAGGACCTGCTGCTGCAACTTTAGCAAGACGCGCTACGCCTTCAGTCGATGCTTCTGCACGGTGCGCTGTACCGAATGCATCCATCACGAATACATCACACAGCGCTGCATATTTTGCAGCAAGTTCAGGATTGTTTTTCTTCTCACCAACGTTAAAACGGCAGTTCTCAAGTAACACAACTTGACCCGGCTGAACCTCAACGCCATCTAGGTAGTCGGTAAATAGTTTTACGTCTTGACCCAAAGCTTCAGTCAAGTAAGCCGCTACAGGTGCAAGCGATTGTTCAGCTTTAGGCTCACCTTCAACCGGACGACCAAGGTGAGAATACACCATTACTGCAGCGCCTTTTTCAACTGCTGCTTGAATGGTTGGCAATGCTGCACGAAGACGCGCATCGCTGGTGATCACACCATTTTTAACAGGAACGTTTAAATCTTCACGGATCAGAACACGTTTACCTGCTAAATCGAGGTCAGTCATACGCTGAAAGTTCATGTAGAGCTCACTTTATAGATATTAAAACCAGCCGATTTTAAATGATTATGCAGAAAAAGGTTAGCATCTTTTGCAGAAAACATTCTGAATGCCAAAGTTTTGTTATGATAGAAAAAAGCTTCTTTTAGATTCAGTGCCTATGTCGATACATCCTGATCCAAATCTTAACCGTTTGAACGTGTTAGGTGAGCCTTTATCAAGCTGCTGCTTCGATCCGATTACCGGTTATTTCCGCAATGGCTTTTGCCATACTGCGACCACTGATCTGGGGCAGCATACGGTATGCGCGCAGATGACGTCGGAATTTCTCAATTTCTCGCAAAAAGTGGGCAATGACCTGATCACACCTTTGCCAGAGCTGGACTTCCCTGGCCTGCAACCCGGTGATTTCTGGTGCCTCTGCGTGACACGCTGGGTCGAAGCCTATGAAGCAGGTCAAGCCCCCCCGATCAAGCTGCAAGCCTGCCATAAAGCGGTGCTGTCTTATGTACCTTTAAATATTCTTGAGGAATATGCTGTCTAATGAATGCTGTACAGATTATTTTGGCATCCTCCAGCCAAACCCGTAAAGAGTTGATGGATCGCCTGCATATTGATTATATTTCTCTAGTACCGGATATCGATGAGTCTCCTCGCGGTGAAAATCACGCAGATGATTTGGCCAAGCGGCTGGCTTTTGAGAAAGCCAAATATATTGCTGAGAAAAATCCTGAAGCGATTGTGATTGGTTCGGATCAGGTGGCATGGCGTGAAGGCGCACCAGATATTTTTATTGGCAAACCTTTAACTCCTGAAAAAGCCATTCGCCAGTTACAGGCCAATTCGGACAAGATTGTCTATTTCAGTACTGCACTCAGTGTGCAACAGCAGGCTACTGGTTATGAACGAACGCTGGTCGAGCACTATAAAGTCAAGTTCCGTAAACTGTCCAAAGCCGAAATTGAACGCTATGTCACGATTGAACAGCCACTGCATTGTGCCGGCAGTTTCAAATGTGAAAGCCTCGGCATCAGCCTGTTTGAAAAAATGATCGGGCAAGACCAGACCACTTTGATGGGCATGCCGATGATCAAGCTGTGTCACATTCTTCGTGAATTGAAAATTTTAGTTCCTTAATCTCCCCTTAATTCAGGCTGTAATCTATGTCTCAACCTTTAGACGTTTTAGGCGGAATCACCGCTGAACAATTTTTGAGTGAATACTGGCAAAAAAAACCGTTACTGGTGCGTAATGCGATGCCTGAAATCGCCAATCTGCTTGAACCTGATGACGTGATGGAACTTGCGCTTGAAGAACACGTCACTGCGCGTTTAATCAAGCAAAAAGATCGCGATCCGAATCAGTGGAGCGTGAAATCTTCGCCTTTACTTAAAGCTGATTTTCAGAAAATGCCCAAGCTGTGGACACTTTTGGTTCAGGCGGTAGATCATTATTCATTTGACCTGTCGGAAATGTGGAAAAAGTTCCCGTTTATTCCGCAATGGCGCCGCGATGACATCATGGTGTCTTATGCACCTCAAGGCGGCTCTGTAGGAAAGCACTTTGATTTTTACGATGTCTTTCTGGTACAAGGCTACGGGCATCGTCGCTGGCAGCTCGGACAAATGTGTGATGCCGAAACTGTATTGGTTCCGGGTCAGCCACTGAAATTATTGCCTGAAATTGAGGTGAATTTTGACGAAGTTCTGGCACCTGGCGACTTGCTGTATGTGCCACCTGGTTTGGCGCATTACGGCGTTGCAGAAGATGATTGTCTAACCTTTTCCTTTGGCTTCCGTATGCCAAATGTGAGCGATATGATGGACCGTGTTGGTGATAAATTTTCTGAGAATGAAAGTTTACGCAATCCACTGGTTGATATTATTCGTGACCAGGTCGGAGCCATTGGTGAAGTCAGCGGCAATGAGCTGGAATATCTAAAAGAACAGATCATGCAGCAACTGCATAATTCGAATGTTTTAGAAGATGCCATTATGACTTTAATGTCAGAACCCAAATATCCAGAGAACCTTCCGGAAGCGGAAGAAATCGGCACAGGTGATCTGGAAGAAGCACTGGATCAGGGTTATAGCCTGATGCTCGAACCGGCTTCACGCTTGCTCTACACTGAAGCAGACGGCGATGTTCTGTTCTGGGCCAATGGTGAAGGGATTGAGATCTCTGAGGCATTTACCACAAAACTCAAGCAGCTTGCAGACGGTGAAATCATATTGCTGGATGAAAACTTCGCTGATGAAGATATTCTGGAAGATGTCGCGGCATTATTAAATGATGCGGTACTGATGCTGGTTCCGCCAGCAGAACAAGACTAATTCTAAGCTAAAGCCAAATAAAAAGAGGATTAAATAATCCTCTTTTTATTTGCAAAGATTAGGGTTGATAGAGCTCCAATACGACCTGAATCACTGTATGCCCTTTCTCAGACTCAATCTGAAACACGCCTCCCATACGTTCGACCCGCATTTTCATGCTGCGCATCCCAATACTCAGACCATTTTTTTGCACTATTTCAGCATCAAACCCAACGCCATTGTCCTGAATACTTAAGGTGAGTTGATGTGGCAGAAAATATTCCAGACTGACTTTCGCCTGACTGGCCTGACTGTGCTTAATGATATTGGTCAGACTTTCTTCGACCACCCGAATCAGGGTCAAACACTGCAATGCGGTCGGTTCACGCTGCCAGACTTTTGGAAATAACCATTCAACCTCAATATTTATCTCTTCCAGCAACTGGGTAAAACGATAACGTACCGGGGCAATCCAGAGTAGCGGGGTTTCCGGTACTTTATTTTCGATAGACGAACCACTATCAATGATTTGTCTGAGATCATCTCTGAGCAATTTCAGCATGGAAAGAAACTGTCGGTTGGGAATGCTGTCAGTACTCTGATCGACCAGAATCATAGAGCGCACAATCGAGCCTCCTAGCCCGTCATGCAGTTCATGCGATAAGTTAATCCGCTCCTGTAAGCGGACATTATCCAGCTCCAGTTGATGTTTATCGTTCAGGCTTTTATTCAGATCAGCACCGACCTGCTGGACTTTACGTTCTAACTGGCTATTAAATTTTTCGATTTTCCTGACATTACGATTCAACCGCGTGGCCATAATCAGCACCACAAACAGGGTAATAATCGGTGAGGTATAGGGTGATAAAGGTGAAAAATCACTAATTGCCGTTTGACTTAAAATGATCAGATCTACGATTACACATAACAAAATCCCCCACAGACACAGCATCAAGAAAAGATATTCCCCATTGCGGGTTTTAAGTGCGTGATAGCTCACATAAATAATACAGCTTATAAATAATCCCACATAGAAAATAAATGCTGTGCCCAGTACCTGCCCCAGATAACCCAAGGAACTCATCACAATCAGCAGAGCAAATAAAAGCGTGATCAGGATAAATCCCCGCTCCACATATTTAAATCTCTGTTTTAAAAAGCGGATCAAATACAGACTAAAACAGTGGATATAGGCAATAAAACAAAGCATATTGGCTTTGCTGGCCGCGATGCTGGAGCGAAACGGAAAGCTTTCTGTGGTCAGCATATTGGAAATAAACAGAATCCATAGGAATGAACTGAGTGCCAGCCAGCCAAAGGTGGTTTCTGAACGTCGAAATTGCCAGACAATGAAGCAGATGATCCCAATCATTGCTGAGAAAATCATATTCATCTGAAACAGCGTGCGGCGATCCCAGATTTCGCCTAAATGCTTCTGGCTATTGACCAGCACATTATTAAATTCAATTTTACCCAGTCCGGCGTTCTGAAAACTATAACCCTGTACATAAACCAGAATTTCATTACTGCCCTTGTTTAAGCCACTGATGGGCAAAATCCAGTAACGCGGCATATTCCAACTTTTTGACAATGGCTCTTGCAGGTGTTGATCTGACCAGAGTAAATCACCATTCAGGAACACGGCGCCGGCCGAATTAATATAATCAATGGAAAAGGCAATCGGTTCTGCAAGACGAATATTGTCTTGGCATGACCAGTCCCAAACAATTTTATACCAGGCCCCACCATGATAATCTTTCCAGTTACGCTGCCAGTTATCCGGCAAACTGACACTTTGCCAGCCAGATGCAGGCATCTGGCTAGGATTTTGCACCTGAACCTTTTGAATGTAGTCAATCTTTACATCACAGAGATCATTAACCTGAAAATGGTCTTGCGCCTGACTCATAGCACTTAACAGACACAGCCAGCAGCAAAAGAGCAACATACCGATCCATTGCAATCTCTGTCGCTGCCTGCTTCCAGAACGAGCTGGATGCATCACAGAATTCCTAAATGCCGTGCGGTACTGACTGCCTTGGTACGCCGACTGACGGACAGTTTCCGGTAAATATGCTTGATATGACTTTCGACGGTATAACGTGACACACAAAGTTGCTCGGCAAGCTCTCGATTACTCAGGCCTTGTGCGACCAGTGACAGAATTTCTTTTTCCCGATGGGTCAGCACTTCCTGCTCGGCATCCGAATGGTTGCGTTCGACTGGTGGTGATGAAGCAGGTATAGAAATCTGCTTGAGAATTTCCCGCGCAATAAAAGGATCAATTGGCGCGCCACCCCGTAAAATACTGCGGATCGCCAAAGTGACCTCCACATCATCGCGTTCTTTTAATACATAACCGGTGGCACCCGCCTGAATTGCGGTAAATAAACTGTTCTGCGTACTCCAGGCCGAAACCACCAAAATCAGAGTTTGTGCGTCATTTTCGCGAATTTTTTCAATAATCGAAATCCCACTTCCATCCGGCAGCCCCAAATCGACCAATGCCAGTGAAATCGGCTGTTGTTTTAAAATGAAATATGCTTCTTTAAGATTATTGGCAAAGAGCAGAACATCTTCGCTATAGCCCAAATTGGTTAATATAATTTTTAAACGTCGTTGAATGACATACTCATCTTCAACGATTAATACAGGTACTGGCAAGACTGCCTCTAGTGCTGTCATAAGCACGCCCCTTATATTTATTGTTATGTCACCTTGAAGAGTAAAATATAACCAAAAAAACTCTAAAAATCATGATTTATTTCATTTTTATGCTACTTCTTTCTAGCCTCATAGGGATATTCTAAATACCGTCTGCTTAAAACCAGCATAAAAAAATGCCATCTACGCAGTGAATGGCATTTCTTAAGCACAATTTTAGAGTTTTAATAGGCTGAATATTTTAAGCGGCGCCGTATTGCTGTTTTAAATATTTTACAATCTCAGCTGATTCAAACATATTCACGCCTGTATTTGGATCGACCAGATAAGGAACCTGAATATTATTTCCCATCATTTCAAATAAATGTTCACGCTTCCCGCCTGGTAGTGGTTCATATTTCCCCGGTCTTAAGCGCAACTTGGCTGGCCCATAATCCTGCCAGCGTTCTTTGGCGACATTGTGAAAAATAAAGGGAACTTCCAGCTCACTCAACACGGCGCGTACGATCCGGGTATAAGGACTGGCCTCAAAACCCCATAATTCTAGTAACTGTTCAGGTGTTGGCCGATCCTTGATCTTGGGATTCACCATTCCTCCGCGTAAACCGTTGATGACTGTGCCAGCAATTGCAGCCACCGGAATTTTGGGATAGTGAGCATATTTTTTGGGTGTCTTGCCTGTTTTGCCATAGTGCTTGAACAGATGATGAATAATATCTTGCGATTCATAAAGTCGATCGCCCGTATTTTCATCTACCAGAAATGGAAACTGGAGTTTTCCGCCTAATTGCTGAACTTCGGGACGAAAATGAGTACCACCCCGTGGACATGGATAGACTTCATAATCCAGATTCAGCAAAGTCATGACTTCACGCACCCGGCGACAAAATGGCGAACCCTCATATTCATAGAGCTTTAAGGCTTTTTCAGGCTGATTCGGAAATGGTGTACCGACCATGCCACGTCCACCTTGAGCGACTGCAGAGGCCAAAGCTTGTGCAACTTTAATTTGATGACCCAACATAATATTTTCCTGTTTTTGTTTTATTCAACTGAAAGACAGAATGTAAGCATCCTGTCTTTCGCGGTATAGATCAGTTTTGTTGTTATTCTTTAATGTAACACTTGGCCAATTAAGCCACTAAGGCTGTTTTAGAGACCACAATGCCATTATTGTCTGCATAGACATAATCGCCAGCATTAAACGTGACTCCACCAAAACAGAGGGTGATATCCACCTCACCCACGCCCTTGCGATTGCTCTTCTGTGGAATAGCCGCCAATGCATGTACACCAAGGTCTAATTCAGCAATCGCATCGACATCACGCACACAACCATAAATAATCACACCATTCCAGTGATTTTTGACCGCAGATTCCGCAATCAGGTCACCCATCAAGGCACAGCGCATCGATGCACCGCCATCGACCACCAGTACCTTGCCTGTTCCATCTGTGGCCAGTAACTCTTTCACCCGGGAGTTATCTTCAAAACATTTCACCGTCACAATCTGACCGCCAAAAGTTTTCCGGGCCCCATAACTCTTAAAAAATTTACCGTCCAGACAAGGTGTCACCACTTGAAGCTCTAATTCCGGATGATCATCTAATAAGTCACAGGTGACAAATGCTGCTGTAGACACGGTGTTTCCCCTCATTTCATTTTTTGTATGTGTAAATTATCATAAATTTCAAATTTTACCGTCTGAGTCAGCGCGGCCTCGACCATAGTATGAGCTACCTGCTCGGCTGTCACTGGCTTATAAGCAAAACCATCCGGAATAAAACGCGATATTTTATGATAAACCTGCTGTACGGCATCCTCCAAAAAACGCTGCTCGGGACGTTCGCCAATTAATAATGAAGGCCGAATCAGGCTGATTTTATCCAGACTCAAGGTCTGTACATATTCTTCTAGCTGGCCTTTAACCTGATTATAATAAAAATGAGACTGGGAGTTGGCGCCCATCGCACTCAACAGCAAGTAATGCGCTGAAGTCTGTTGCAGCAATTCGGCAAAATGGGCATTAATAGTATAATCAATATTATAAAAGGCCTGCTTGGATCCGGCTTGTTTCATGGTACTGCCCAAACAGCTAAAACCGTGACTGTGCTCGCTGACATCCTGATCATTCAGCATCAGAAAATCTTCAAGTACCAATTGCTGGACTTTATCCAAACTATTCAGATCATTTTGATATTTTCTGACCACTGCAGTAATCTGCTGGCAAGTTGGCTCGTCTTGCAGACGTTTTAAGAGTTGTTTTCCCACCAAACCGGTGGCACCTATGACGATGGGATGAATCAGCGATTTAGTCATTTTTTATACGATCTCCTAGGTAGAATACTAATCTAACGTTTTCTTTAGAATTTTTCTGCATCTAAAATGTTGTCAAAGCATGTCAAGACTTGACTTCGGTGCTCAGTTTAATCAAAATATGGCACTTGTTTACGGGCTGGTGATAATTCCTCTGATGATGGTTTTCAGTTGAGTTTCAGCCCGCCCAGACCAATCTATTTCAAGGAGTGCACGAGTGGCAAACTCTGCTCAAGCTAAAAAACGTGCTCGTCAAAACGTTAAAGCACGCAAACACAACGCAAGCTTGCGTTCTATGGTTCGTACCTATCTTAAACGTACATTAGCTGCTATCGGCACTAATGACTATGCTGTTGCTACTGAAGCGTACAAAACGCTTGTTCCAGTAATCGACCGCATGGCTGACAAAGGCATCATCCATAAAAACAAAGCAGCTCGTCACAAGAGCCGCTTGAACGCACAAGTTAAAGCATTAGCTAACTAATTTGTTGCAATGAAAAAAGCCCTTTTTAGGGCTTTTTTTGTGTCTGCTAAAAAATGATTCTGTATTTTTCTCATTTTTATTTTCAATTTTTTACTCTGATATAATCCCATATAAAAATTATGGTATTCTCAATCATATTGCTTACATCACTATAATTTTAAGCTTGTCACTATTTTGCTGGCTGTGAAGGGAATAAAAACCATGATTACAAAATATTTGCCATCTTTAGAGAAGTTTCTAGCAATCGAACAGCAATATATTGAATACTTTAAGACCCAAGGTGAAAAAGACATTTTAGGCCGGGTGATTTCCAACATGAAAGGCACTGCTGGACTTCAGGCATCTCAAGGCGTAGACGCCTGGTTAGGCTATGGTGTGTATTTGCCCGCAGTAGAATATATCTTTGCCCGATATAACGGTGAAAATGAAGTAGATTTTTATATACGCACCAGCTATCCCCAACAAGTCGTTGCAGCTTACAGCCTTCCGGAACATGACATCGCAACACTGATCGCCGCCGACAAATATAGTCGCATTCATCAGCAACAGGTTCCAGTCAATAGTCCTCTTTGGCCGCTGAATGATACAGGTGACCTGCTTGATCTCAATGCCTATCCTCAGCGCTTAAAAGCCAACATTTAGAAAAAACAGACCTATATGTAAAAAGCCCAATCATATCTGCGATTGGGCTTTTTATATGATAAATGAATGACCTATTAAATTAAAATTACTGGGAACGCTTAAAATCAGCAATATCTAGCTCATGTACCTGACCACGCCAGATCCATTTCAGTTTTGATTCCAGAAAAACATCGCCCTCGAACCAGACAAACAGACCTTCCATCATTTTGGGCCAGTCTTCTCGGCTGATGTCCTGACGCCCGGACATTACGGCAATCATCGCTGCCAGAATCGTGTCATGACTGACTGCCAGACTCAGCCCATATTTATTTTGTGGATGGGTGTTGTAAATCAGTTCCAGTACATCCACCACGCCATGAATCGGCTGTTTCATCCCAGGCAAGGCATTATTGACAAAACTGTTAATAAAACCGAGTGCACCCTGCTTGGCAAAATAAGGCCCAGCTTTTTGAATATCCAGCACAAAGCTGCCAGGCTCCACCAGAAGTCCCTGTTCAATAATTTCAATACGATGGGTATTCTGCTCAGGGGTAACCGCATCTGCCCCTTCAATCATCAATGCAGCGGTATCAATACAACGCTGGATCGGACTTGAAATACAGTGATGAATCACACGATCAGTTTGATCAGCCAGATAAGCACCCCATTCCTGCGCCAGATCCCGCCCCTGATTGGTCAATTGCAGATCATAGCCTGCCAGACCTTGACCCGGAACATCTTCACGAACCGAATGGCGTGTGAATAAGGTGACAGGCGTCTGTACATCAGGCAATAAATCAATTGCACTTAACATACTCGGTGGAAGCAGTTTCAGGGACACGTGACAGCCAACTGGATTGGTAATGAGTTAATCATCACTATACCATGCTCAGGATTTTGCTCAATGCTCGGCCTGCATGTCAGCCACCGCCTGTAATGCAATATTTTTCATATTATTATTTTTATAGGCAATAAATCCGCCATTGAGCAAGGTATCGCGATGATTATAAATAAATGGCCGTCCTTTTAAATCGACCAAACCACCACCAATCCGTTCCAGCATACATTGACCAGCACTAGTGTCCCATTCCGAAGTCGGATGAAAACGTGGATAGATATCCACCTGATCTTCCAGCATCATACAAAACTTGTAGGCGCTGCCCGCTTTGAACTCTGTATATTCGGTAAGTTTGGCCAGATGCTGTAAATAGTCGACATATTTCGGTTTCTGCTGGCTACTTTGACTCAGACCAATCGCAATTCTTTGGTCTGTTGGCGCTGCTTCATAGCCAAACCACGTATCTCGCTGAATATCATATTTATAAGGCAGCCCCTGCTCTGCACAGAAATAAATCAGTTGCTGTTCTGGTACTGCCAATATGGCAAAAGTCGTCAAACTTCCACGAACCAAACTCAAATTGATGGTGAATTCAGGCCGCTGATGCAAAAACTCCTTGGTGCCATCTAGCGGATCTAATAACCAGAATTCTGGCCATGAACGACGCTCATGTTCTTTTCCTTCTTCTGACAATAAAGGCAAGTCTGAAATATCTGCCAAAGCCTGAGTTAGAAAAGTATTGACCCTCAAGTCTGCCTGAGTTACCGGAGAATTATCATTTTTTTGGATGACATCAAAAGCCGCACCAGAACAATAACGCTGATATTCTTCTCGCAAAATTTCACAGGCTTGTGTCAAAATGGGCACAAACTGCAAAATCATCGGATCTTGTGGTGCTGCTATTGCTTTAAACATAGAAAACCTAAATATGTCAAAATGCTCTGAAAAACCTACCATAATTTTCGATATGGATGGAACTTTACTTGATCTTGCCTACGATGATTTCATCTGGAATGAGTTGCTGCCTGTCCGTTATGCCGAGACACATGGCTGTAGCATGGAACACAGTCAGACGACCCTCTCCGCATTCTATCAGGAACATAATCATACCCTAAACTGGTACTCCTCACGCTTCTGGACGGCTAAAGTCGAAGTTGATGTTCTGGCGATGCAGATTGAACATAAAGACAAAGTCGCTTTACGCCCGTATTGTCTCGAATTACTGGATTATCTGAAAACGAATGGCTACCCGATCTGGCTGGCCACCAATGCCGATTGTGCCGGACTGGCCTTTAAATTGGATCACTTAAATTTAAGCCATTATTTTGATGTGATTGTCAGTTCAGAAACGATTGGGCACGCCAAAGAATTTGTTGAATTCTGGCAAGGCTTGAACGCTATGCATCCCTTCGATCCGCAACATGCTTATTTTATTGATGATACTGAAAAAGTCCTGAATGGGGCCAAAGCCTACGGGATTGAAAACCTGCTCAGTATCCAGCAACCCTCTTCGGCCAAAGTCGCACGCGAGACTTGCAATTATCCGATGCTGCACCAATTAACAGATTTAATCACTTATTTAAATCAGGCTGAGGTAGAGAAAAAATATGCGTAAATCGTCTTTACCCGAAGATGCGGTAGGCATGCGTATAGACAAATGGCTTTGGGCAGCACGGTTTTTCAAGACCCGTTCCATTGCCAAACATGCAATTGAAGGTGGTAAAGTCCACCACAATGGTGAACGTGTCAAAGTATCACGCGAAGTTCGTGTTGGCATGGAACTGACGATTCAGCAAGGCATCGACAAGAAAACCGTCCTGGTGAAAGAACTTTCCGATGTTCGTGGGCCCGCACCTGTGGCACAAAAACTGTATGAAGAAACCGAAGTCAGTATTGCTCGACGGGAATTGATTACCTCACAAAGAAAGTTGCATAATCTAGCTCGTCCCGATCATCGTCCAAGCAAGAAAGATCGCCGGGATATCAGTAAATTTAAAAATGAAAATAGTCAGAGTTTTGATCAGTCATGGTCGTATAATGACGATTAAATTCAAGCGTCAGAATGTGTCGTACATGCGCTGACATTGATAGAACACTAGGGAAAATTCTGTCACTATACGCCTGTGGAACAAAGCTCTAATTTAAGACATCCACTTGAGTACTAACTGAGTGACATCGTATTGAGGTTGTAAGATGGATGAGAATAAAAACAAGGCGCTTAATGCTGCCTTAAGCCAGATTGAAAAACAGTTTGGTAAAAATACAGTCATGCGTCTTGGTGACAATACCGTTCAGGCTGTTGAAGCTGTATCTACAGGTTCTTTAACCCTGGATATCGCACTCGGTATTGGTGGCCTACCGAAGGGCCGTATCGTCGAGATTTATGGTCCTGAATCATCAGGTAAAACCACGATGACCCTGCAAGCAATTGCAGAATGTCAAAAAGCCGGTGGTACGTGCGCATTTATCGATGCCGAACATGCACTTGATCCGCAATATGCGCGTAAGCTTGGCGTAGATATTGATAACCTGCTGGTATCGCAGCCCGATCACGGTGAACAGGCACTTGAAATCGCAGATATGCTGGTACGCTCTGGTGCAATTGACATGATCGTGGTCGATTCTGTAGCTGCTCTAACGCCACGTGCGGAAATTGAAGGCGAAATGGGTGACTCGCATATGGGTCTGCAAGCCCGTTTGATGAGCCAGGCACTGCGTAAAATCACCGGTAATGCCAAGCGTTCCAACTGTATGGTGATCTTCATTAACCAGATTCGTATGAAGATTGGTGTCATGTTCGGTAGCCCGGAAACCACGACTGGCGGTAACGCATTGAAGTTCTATGCATCTGTACGTCTAGACATCCGTCGTATTGGTCAGGTGAAAGAAGGTGACGAGATCGTTGGTTCTGAAACCAAAGTCAAAGTCGTGAAAAACAAAATGGCACCTCCATTTAGAGAAGCGCTGTTCCAGATTCTGTACGGCAAAGGCGTGAACCATCTAGGTGAATTGATCGATCTTGCTGTACAGCAAGAAATCGTGCAGAAAGCCGGTGCGTGGTATTCTTATCAAGGCGACAAAATTGGCCAAGGTAAGAACAATACCATCCGTTATCTGGAAGAGCATAAAGAAATGGCACAAACCATTGAAAAGCTGATTCGCGAGCAACTGCTGACCAAAGCCGTGATCACTGAAGAAGATAATAAAGAAGAAGCAGATCTTTTAGATGCCTAATCTATTATTTGCCTAGTCTTTAAACATCACGACACAGCGCCCTACGGGGCGTTTTGTTATTATGGGTAGATGATAAAATGCGAGAGAAAGATGTCAGAGGCAAAATTCAGCAAACTGCTCGATTATGAAACTTTAAAACAGCAATTTGGCGATGCTGATGATCAAGCGACCCAGCAAAACACATTGAAACAAAAACCCACTTTCGACTCAGAAGAGCGCCTGTTTGATACCCCTGATGATGAAAAGAAAAAACCGGGCTTAACTGGCTCGCGTTTGCGTTCGTATGCCTTTGCCGTACTGACCCGCAAGGAATATGCCAAAGCCGAACTGATCGAGAAGCTATGCCTATATGCAGAGGATCGCGATGAAGTGCTGGAATTAGTTGAAGAATTATCACGAGAGAATTATCAGAGTGATCAGCGTGTCGCAGAAACTATGCTGTCGAGCCAAAAGCGTAAAGGCAAAGGCCCCAATCAGATTAAAATGAAATTAAAAAACAAGAAAGTTGATACGGCTTTAATCGCAGAAGAACTGAAAGAAACTGACTGGGTGCAGCAAGCCTATGCGCTGAAAGTCAAAAAATATGGGGCGGAAGTTACTAAAGATCCGAAGCTCAAGGCCAAACAGATCCGTTTTCTGATGTACCGTGGTTTTGAAATGGATACGATTATTAAGGCGATTAACCGTAAAGTGGAAGATTAATTTGTATTCAGATTCATTAATAGACCCACTACAAAAGTGTTTGCAGATTGATCTTAAAATGAGAAAATCAGTTCGCTAGCAGAACGAATTATCGGGATAATAAAATATTAAAAATTAGCTGATATTAGAAGTGAGCTTTGAGATTAATAGGCTGGGATAAAATGTTTTTATTATTTAAAAATATGGTGGCAACCCTACCAGCAAAGCTCCGGCACATCATAGTTCTATTACCGTTGCTACCTTCCGGTCCTGGCGGGGTTCATAGAGTACAATTGCGAAGTAACCAGCAGGGCTACCATTACAAAAACAGAGTATAGAGATTTTTAATCAAGTTGCAAGCTTTGTTCCTTAAAATAATCCATCAAGCTATCCGTTTGATTATTTTAAAAACAATATTGATATTTCTGCTGATTTTCAGGCGATCTTCACAATCAATCCATCAACACCCAGATTCGCATGATCTTTGTAAAACCTTGTTGCAATTTCTAAAAATGCCGTTTTTAATGTGTGCAATGTATATGAATGATCTTCTTTAAAAGATGAGCAGCGGATACGTATCTCACAAAGAATTATGGAAATTTTATGATGTTTAAAAAGACCGTATTGTGTGCAGTGACAGCACTCTTTACCACACCGCTATTTGCCAATATTCCAATTGAATCGCGTGGCTTGAGCCAGACTGCCAATCAAGCGTCAATGAATACCCAGTCTGCGAGTTCTGCCGGCGTATCGACACCTGTGCAAACCAATACCAGCTGGCAGATTATGCAAAAAAACCAGCAACTGGAAAGTGATCTGCGGATCTTGCGCGGCAAAATGGAAGAACAGGAAAATGAAATTGCCCAACTGAAAAGCGAACTGACCAATCGCTATGCCGATCTCGATCAGCGCCTGGAACTGTTACAGCAAAAAATTGAACCGGCTGAAGAAAACCCAACGGAGGACAACCCACAGGATAGTTCTCCCAGTTTAAATGCGAATGAGATCAATACAGCGAGCAGCGGACAACAGCCCACCGAGCTGGACAAAGCAGCCTATACAGTAGCCTTAGATGCCTATAAAAATGGCGGTGCAGCCAAAGCCATTGCACCCATGCAGAACTTTATTAAAAACAATCCGAATAGTGTGTATATCAGCAATGCCTATTTCTGGTTAGCAGAATTCAATCTGGCCATCGATCCGCCAAATTTTGAAGAAGCAAAACGCAATTACACCATTGTGGCAGACCGCTATCCAAAGTCGACCCGTGCTTCGCGTGCGCTTTATCAACTGCATAACATTAGCAAGGACGTCGAGCAAAAACCGGCCATTGCCACCCAGTACAAGAACAAATTACTCAGTAATTACCCGCAATCTGAAGAAGCTAAATTTTTTAAGTAATAATCTTCTAGATAACCCTTAATTCAGCAATAAAAAAGACACCTTAAAGGTGTCTTTTTTACTTGAAATATTTTAGCGCACAATACCACGCTTGGATTGTTCAAGAGAATCAATCAAACGTTGTGCTTCGGCAACTTCCGGCAAGATATCTTTACGAATCTGCTCGATTGCTTCCTGCGTGGTTAAACCTGATTTATAAATCAGTTTAAAGGCAGTACGCAAACCGTCAATTATGGCCTTAGACCAGCCCTTACGTCGCATTCCCTCAATATTCATAGCAAAGGCGTGCGCAGGATTACCTGACACCATCACATAGGCCGGCACATCTTTCAAAATCAGTGATGCTCCGCCAATCATGCTATAAGAGTCAATCTTGCAGAATTGATGAATCCCTGAGTTTCCACCAATGACCACATAATCCCCGACATGAACATGTCCAGCCACACCGACATTATTGGCAAAGATATTGTGATCACCGACCATGCAGTCATGGGCAATATGCGTGTTGACCATTAGAAGATTATGACTGCCAATCTTGGTTAAACCCTGATCCTGAACGGTACCACGATGCAAACTACAATGCTCACGGATCTTGTTGTGATCGCCAATCTCAAGCCAGGTTTCTTCACCGGCATACTTAAGATCCTGACAAACCTCGCCTACACTGGCGAACTGGAAAATTTCATTATATTCACCTATACGCGTATAGCCACCCACCACTACATGTGAATGAAGTTTGCTACCCGCACCAATAGTGACGTTTGGCCCAATAATACAGTATGGACCAATTTCTACATCAGCAGCGATGACTGCTGATGCGTCAATAATGGCAGTTGGATGAATAAGGGGATTATTGCTCATGCCTGCTCGACTTTTTGATGCGAAACCATAATTTCCGCGGTTGTTGCGACGACGCCATCTACAGTGGCAATACAATTATATTTGTAAATGCCGCGCTTTTGCATCACCAATTCAGCTTTTAATACCAATTGATCGCCTGCAACCACCTGTTTTTTAAACCTAACCTTCTCCGCACCGGCAAAAAGGAACAATGAACCCGCACTTGGTGTTTCATTGTTCATCACAAAACCCAGAATTCCCGAGATTTGTGCCAGTGCTTCAACAATCAGCACACCCGGCATAATTGGATAATTCGGAAAATGGCCTTGCAAAAACTCTTCATTAATTGAGACGTTTTTATAACCAACAATGCCATTTTCGGTAATCTCGACCACGCGATCAACCAATAAAAATGGATAACGATGGGGCAAATATTCACGAATCTTTTGAATATTCATTGGCAATTCAGGTTTCGTGAATGTAGGCAAATTCGACTCTGTCATCATAATTATTTACGCAACTTAAATGTTGATTCAATGGACTCAATTTGAGATTGCATATGATCTAGTCGTTTCATCACCTGGGTCAATGGCACATCTGCTAATTGTTTAAAACGCACAGCAGCACGTTTCCAGTGCAAACTTTCCAACATAGGTGTGCCAGAAGAATAACTGCCCGCCTCAGAAATATTTTTTGTCACCATTGACATGCCAGTAATTGTGACATTATCTGCGATATTAATGTGGCCTACTACCCCCACCGCACCTGCAAATACACAGTTTTTGCCAATTGTAGTGCTTCCGGCGATTCCGCATTTTGCTGCGAGTGCGGTATTGGCACCAATCTTGACGTTATGCGCGATTTGCACAAGATTATCAATAATCACACCCTGTTGCAAAATCGTATCATCCAATGCACCGCGGTCTATACTACAGTTTGACCCGATACGCACATCATCAGCAATACGCACAGAACCAAGCTGGGCAATACGATGCCATTTACCTTGATAAGGTGCAAAACCAAAACCTTCGCTGCCAATCACGGTATTGGCATGAATACGAACGCGATTGCCAATTTTGGCGCCACCCGTCAGCGTCACATGCGCATCAATAAAACAGTCCTGACCGATTTCCACATCATTATCGACATGTACATGAGGCTGAATCACGGTATTGGCGCCCACAACACAATGCTCGCCAATCACCACATAGTGTCCAATATACGCATCATCGGCGATGATCGCTGAAGGATGAATTTGAGCAGTACTTTCGATACCACGCTGGGTATTTTTTTTCTCAAATACATGGGTCAGGATCGCAAAAGCCAGATAAGGATTTGCAACAACAATAAAGTTCTGATGTGACGTTATTTGTTGTTTCAGTTCAGCAGTGACAATTAAAGCAGCCGCCTGACTTTGATTGGCTTGCTCTACATATTTGTCTGCATTGACGAATGCCAAATCTTGCGATGTCGCATGCTCAAGACTGGCCAAAGCGCTCAAACGCAAATCTGCCTGACCTACGCACTCGCCTTGAACCAGGCGAGCAAGGTCAGCTAACTGAAGCTGTTGATGATTCATTGATTACTTAATTGCATTAACCTTTTGAATCATTTTATCAGTTAAATCATATTTAGCGTCATAAGCAAGTGCTGAATTTTTATTTAAAACCACATTCAGGTTATTTTCTTTACGCAATTGTTCAGCAATTTGCTTTACACGTGCATCAAATACCGTCCGAATCTGCTGAATCGAACTTTGAACATTACTCTGCACAGATTGTTGCAACTGATTCAATTCCTGAAATTTAGCCTGATATTGCGTAGACATCTTCTGCTTTTCAGCATCGCTCAGTTTGGTATTAGACTGAGCACGCTGCTGCAAAGCTTCCAGTTCTTTACTGAGTTGTTCAATCTTGCTGGTTTGTGGCTGAATTTTTTGTTGAAATGCCGTGTTTTGCTGTTTCAGATAAGTACTGCCTTCAACAACACGCTCCAAGTCAATTACACCAATACCAGCTGCTTGAGTTAACGGTGCAACACTTGCCAAAGCCAGGCTCATCGCCATGATCATTTTTTTCATATTCTTACTCATTCAAAAAAATTTGCTCATAAAGCCTCGCAACTTCATGAGCAAAATCTATATTCAGGATTAGCTAATAATCTTAGAAAGTACGGCCGATTTCGAACTGGATATTTTTAGTTTCATCACCGTCTTTCTTATTCAACGGATAAGCATAGCTCAGTGACAATGGGCCAATCATGGTAATCCAGGTGAAACCGGCACCAACGCTATAACGCATATTGCCTGCATCGAAACCGAAGTTATCTTTACAGTATTGGCGAGCATTATAAGTAGTACCACCTACAATAAGATTACTGTCTGGAGCAGGCACATCACAGTTGGTATCAAAAACCTGCGCACCTTCTGCAAAGATAACCGGACGAACCTGACGCGCCCAATCGCCTTTAAATGGTACAGGCAGTACCAGTTCAGTACCAAACTGAACCAATGCATTACCACCTACTTCTTCAGGTGAAGGATCCGGCTCACCTCTTTCACTAAAATATACACCATCATATTTTGGACCTAAGGTACTATTTTCATAGCCACGCACCGAACCAAAACCACCGGCATAAAAATTCTTATAGAATGGCAGGTCATTACCATAGCCCAACTTACCATAACCGCGCAGAACAAAGTCTTTACCTAACGGGAAGAAGGCCTGAGCATCATAAGTCACTTTTTGATATTCCACTTCACTACCCGGTAATGCAACTTCTGCATTAATACGATGTGACATACCATTAGTCGGGAACATCGGACGGTTTAAGGTATTATACGACCAGCCTAAATTTAAGTTATATGTTAAGAATTTACCTTCAAATTCACTTTCATAACTATTGGTGACTACACTACCCTCTGGACATGTCCATGCAGGGTCATTACCCGGATTAGCAATTGAACATGTTTGGAATGTATTGGTATCAATACTCTTCCCTCCATTCGCTTCTAGATAATCACGAACATACGTAGATACAAACTGACCTGTTGTCACTTTAGTTTGATCGATATTTAAACCAGCACTAACACTCTGGTTTTCATCAATTGGATAACCAAAGTTAATTCCACCACCAAAACTGTCCGTCACATAGTTGTTGACGTTATAGTCATCGTCTAGCTTGGTCTTGCGGTAGTACATGTTATAACCGCGACGTACACCATCAATGGTAAAGTACGGATCCATCACACTCAGGTTATAATAATCTTGGGTTTCAGAACGCGACAAGTCGATCGATACACTATTACCAGTGCCCAGGAAGTTGGTCTGACTTAAACCTGCCTGGAACGTCACACCGCCACTTTGCGAGAAACCCACTGCCAAGGTACTGGTACCTGAATGCTGTTCTTCTACTGCGACATTTAGATCGACCTGATCCGGTGAACCCGGAATACGTGCAGGCTTGATATCGACTGTTTTAAAGAACCCGGTACGTTCCAGACGGACTTTAGACAAGTCAATTTTTTCATTACTGGCTAAAGCACCTTCCATCTGGCGCATTTCACGACGCAACACTTCATCTGCAGTTTTGGTATTACCGGTAAAATTAATACGTCGTACTGTAACTTGCTGACCCGGATTGATATAGTAATTTAAATCAACCTGTTTGGTTTCATTATTAATTTGAGGAACAATATTCACTTCTGCATAATAATAACCAGCATTACCATATTTACGCTGTAATAGCTGCTTAACCACATTTACTTTTTCTTGCGAATAAGTTTCACCTTCTTTAAACAGCTGTAAGGCTTGCAATTCTTCAGTCTGATAAAGTGCATCACCTAAATATTTGGTTTGACCAAATTTAAATTGCTCGCCTTCATCTACAGAAACTTCAATAAAGACATTCTTTTTATCTTCACTCAGGTTCAAACTGGAATTGGTAATATTAAAGTTGATATAACCTTTGTTCAGATACATGGCACGTAAAGCTTCAAGACTTGCCGCCATTTTTTCACGTGCATAACGGTCATTACGTGAAATCACCGAGTTCCAGCTACTTTCTTTAACAGCAAATGCCTGTTTAATATCTGACTCTTTGAAAACAGTATTGCCAATGATATTGATATCAAAAACTTTTGCGGCTTTACCTTCAATAAAATCAATCAGCAATTCAACTCGGTTATTCGGTCTTGCTGTCGTCGTGACGGAAACATCCGCATCATAGCGACCTTGCTGCATGTATTGCTGTTCAAGCTCGGTTTCGACTGTCTGTAAAGCAGATTTTTTCAGCACTTCACCTTCAGCCAGACCCATTTTTTTCAGGCCATCTTCAAGTGCTTCCTTTGGAATCAGCTTATTGCCTTTCAGTTCGATTTTCGAAATGACTGGGCGCTCTACCACCTGAAAAACTAGAGTATTGCCTTGCTGAACAGCTTTGATGTCATCAAATAAGCCTGATGCATATAAACTGCGAATTGCATTGGCAATGACCGGATCATTGACCCGATCACCACTGTTAATTGGCACGAGGCCATATACATTCTCAGGAGTTAAACGCACTAATCCATCAAATTTTATATCTTGTACAATGAATTCATCTGCTGCATATACTTGTTGTGCTACTGCCATTGCACTAACGAGTGCCAGAGGCATAAATAAATGTGTGTGCTGCATGCCAGTCTTTTCCGCTGTTAATTTATTCCATCTACGTTGTTATAAACGCATAAAATCATTAAATAATGCCAGAAGCATCATACTGCCGAGCAGTACCATACCAATTTTCAGTCCAACCAATTGTATTTGTTCGGAAACAGGTTTACCACGAATTAATTCAACAAAATAGTAAACCAGATGTCCGCCATCAAGCATTGGAATCGGCAGTAGATTTAATATTCCTAAACTTACACTCATTAGCGCCATAAAGGAAATAAAAGTTTCCCAACCCATTTCCGCGCTTTGTCCTGCGACTTTGGCAATGGTGATCGGTCCAGATAAGTTATCCAGCCCAATCATGCCACGTACCATTTTGACAATCGAGTTCAGAATCATCGAAGATAAGTGCGCAGTTTTATCAAATGCCATCACCAGTGCTTCAGCTGGATTGTAGTGAATGGTCTGCTTATATTCTGCGGGAATCGAGATTTTACCCGGATCACTTTGTACACCGAGCATACCCGTGACATTGCCCATATTGTCACGCTTGCCCTGTGGCATCACTTCAAGTTGCACCACCTGGTTTTCGCGCAATACATCCATCTTCAGTAATTTTTCTGGTGATGCCTGTACAATTTGTACCACATCAAACCAGTCTTTCATCTGGACACCATCAATGGCCAGAATTTTGTCACCTTGCTTCAGGCCTTGGCGAATTGCTGCACCATCTTCAGTCAGCTTGCTAATCACAGCCGGAATTTCCGGTCGATAAGGCAAGAAGCCCAGACTGTCTAACGGAGATTGACTCTGGTCTTTTAAATAGTCCCGAATCGGTAACTGGAACAGCTTGTTTTCCCCGGCACGTTCTGCCTGAATAGACACTACACCGGTTTCACCCACACGATCCACCAGCGCATAACTCAGTTTTTCCCAGGTTTCGACTGGAGTCCCGTCCACAGCAACAATTTTGTCACCCGGCTGCATTTGTACTGTTGCAGCCGGCGTATCTGGTAAAACTTTACCAACGCGGGTATTCAGCTGCTCTTGTGCCGGTAAAAACAGCACCCAGAATAACAGCACCGCAAGAATGAGGTTGATCAATGGTCCCGCTGCCACAATGGCAATCCGTTTCCAGGGATGCTGACGGTTAAATGCTTTGGGCAAGTCTTCTTCAGCAACATTGCCTTCACGTTCATCCAGCATTTTCACATAACCGCCTAAAGGTAAGGCGGATAGCTGATATTGAATGCCAGATTTTTTTGAGGTCCACTTTAACAGCGTTGGTCCAAAACCAATCGAATACACCAACACTTTAACGCCCAGTTTACGCGCCACAATATAGTGACCAAACTCATGAATCGCAATTAAGGGACCGAGTAACAGGATTGCGGCTGCAATAATAAACAAGGCGTTCATGTCTTAACTTCCTTTATTCACAACATACTGCTGTGATAAACCTCGTGCCATTTGATCTGCCTGCAAGATAGCCTCCAGATCATTTGCCGGCTGATTATCCATCTGATTCAGGACATGCTCAACCACTTGAGGGATTTGGGTAAACCTAATTTGCTGATGTAAAAATGCGTCAACTGCAATTTCATTGGCCGCATTTAAAATCGTGGGTGCAATCCCGCCGCTCTGCATCGCCTGACGCGCCAACTTTAATGCAGGAAACCGAATCACATCCGGTTCCTGAAAGTTAAGCTGCGAGTGCATAAACAGATCTAAGGGTGGTACATGCGTACTGATTCGCTCAGGCCATGCCAATGCATGTGCAATAGGTGTGCCCATATCCGGATTACCCATTTGTGCCAAAGTTGAACCATCTACATATTGAACCATGGAGTGAATAATACTCTGTGGATGCACCACGACTGTAACAAATTGTTCTTGAACTGCAAACAAATGACAGGCTTCGATCAATTCCAGACCTTTATTCATTAAAGTCGCTGAATCGACCGAAATTTTTTGGCCCATTGACCAGTTGGGATGCTTGCAGGCCTGTGCAGGCGTCACATCTTCAAGCTGTTGTAGACTATGATTGAGAAACGGCCCACCAGATGCAGTTAACAAAATTTGCGAGACACCCAGCTTGGGCTTGCCATGACGCTCTGCCTCAAAATAGTGCTGTGGTAAACACTGGAAAATCGCATTGTGTTCGGAATCCACCGGAAGCAACAATGCACCATGATCGCGTGCAGCCTGCATCATGATGTCACCGGACATCACCAAAGCTTCTTTATTGGCCAACAGTACGCGCTTGCCTGCTTTTACTGCAGCCAGTGTCGGCAACAATCCGGCAGCACCGACAATGGCAGCCATGACAATATCGACATCCGCATGTTCAGCCACAGCAATTAAACCGGCTTCATCTTGCAGAATTTCAATATCAGCCAGACCATGTTGCTGAAGGAGTTTTGAAAACTCCTCCACTTTTGCCGCAGGCACCACCGCCACTTTAGGGCGATATTGCTGGCAAATCTTGACCAGCTCATCAATACGACTTTGCGCGGTTACAGCAAAAACCGAGTACGCTTCAGGATGTCGCTGCAAGATTTTTAAAGTACTTTGACCAATAGAACCTGTAGCACCCAGTATACAAACCGCTTGTGACATTTATAAATCTACACCAATAAGTTTTAGAACAGCAATACCTGCCGCAAAGATTGGAGCTGCAGCAAGCAAAGAATCAATACGATCCAGCACCCCACCATGACCCGGTAAAATACGGCCCGAGTCTTTAATACCGGCACGTCGTTTGATCATGGATTCAAACAGATCTCCCAGTACTGAACTGAAGACCGTGATCACCGATAAGGTCAGGAATAAAATAAGTTCTGGCCAGGTCATCTCTAGATAAAGCAAAGCAACTGCAATCACAATCAACATTGAGGTGACCACACCACCATACAGCCCTTCTACAGATTTGTTTGGGCTGACATTTGGTGCAAGTTTTTTCCTACCGAATTTACGGCCGACAAAATACGCACCGCTGTCTGCGCCCCATACCAGCAAAAACAGGTACATCAACCACCACGGTGAACTTTGCCAAACCGAGAAAATTGCAGTGACGGCAGCAGAAATCAGCACTACACCAATGCCATTTAGGCTTGTATTGTACCAGCCGTCATACTCAGGATAAGACTTGACCCAGTAAATACTGAGTAACCAGGTAATAATAGAAGCCACCCATAACAACAAAGCGACTTCATCAAAATACAATGCCAATGCTGATAGAGCCGCGGTCAGCACCCCATATCCCCATGCAACGGGCTTGATGACCTGCTTAAATTTTCGCGGCATGAGTTTAAACCACTCATAACCGGCAACCCCAGCAGCAAGAACCATCAATACAAACATTGGATAATGTGATTCAGTAGCAAACATACAGCTCAGTACAACTGCTACCAACACCAATGCGGTTATAATCCGCTCAAACATGTATTAATTCTCAAGTTTTTCCTGATGAACCTGTTCTGATGTTTTACCGAAACGACGTTCACGCCCACCAAATACGGCAAGTGCATCATCAAGTTCTTCAACGGTAAATTCTGGCCACAGCGTCTCAGTGAAATAAAGCTCTGCATAGGCTGCCTGCCATAACAGAAAATTCGACAGACGGAAATCTCCGCCAGTACGAATCAGCAGATCAACTGCTGGTAAGTCACCAAGGCTGACATATTGACCAAATACATCAGTATCAATTGCATCAAGATCTAATTTATTTGTTAAAACATCACTGGCAATTTGCTTTGCAGCTTGTGCCATATCCCACATACCGCCATAACTGATTGCAATAGTGAGTGTCATACTATTGAAATTAGCAGTCCTTTGTTCGGCTTGCAACATGAGTCCCTGCAATTCAGCGGACAAACGGCTGCGATCACCGATAAAACGTAAGGCAATATTGAATTTTTCCATGCGGGGGAGTTGCTCATGAATCGTGTCAAGCAGGAGTTTCATGAGCAATTCGACTTCAAACTGTGGACGATTCCAGTTTTCACTGGAAAAGGCAAAAACAGTTAAAGCCTGGATATTTCTTTTTCTACAGTGTTCTACAATCGGATCCAGAACCGTTTTTCCTTCACGGTGTCCATCACCTTTCTGCATCTGATTTTTTTTGGCGAAACGATTGTTGCCATCCATAATGATGGCAACATGTTTCGGAAGACAGGGGTTTTCTTCAGCAGCGGTCATCGATGAATTAGACCTTCATCAATTCAGCTTCTTTCGCAGCCAAGCGTTTGTCAACTTCAGCAACAAATTTGTCGGTAATTTTCTGGATTTCATCAGCAGCACGACGTTCTTCATCTTCAGAAATTTCTTTTTCTTTCAATAAAGCTTTGATATCACCCAATACATCACGGCGAATGTTACGAATTGCCACTTTCGCATTTTCTGCTTCAGTACGGGCAACTTTCTGCATATCACGACGTGTTTCTTCAGTGAGTGCTGCCATAGGTACACGGATCGCATCTGCTGAAATCGGGTTAAGACCCAAGTCAGATTCACGAATCGCTTTATCAATTGCAGCCACCATTGAACGTTCAAATGGTTGAACCAACAGGGTGCGTGAATCTTCAACACCAACGTTTGCCACCTGGTTCAATGGAACGTCTGAACCATAGTAAGAAACCATCACATTATTTAAAATAGATGGATGCGCGCGACCGGTACGAACTTTTGCAAAACCATGCTCTAGAGATTCTAGAGTTTTGTTCATACGGTCTTCGCTGTCTTTTTTAAGATCGTTAATCATATGATCTTCCTTACTTAATTCTAAAAAAGTTAATTGCTAAATTAGCGCGTAGTATAAAGTGCTTTGGTGCTCACGTCATTAATTGGTAACGTGAGTCCCTTCTTTTTCGCCCATCACCACTGAAAGTAATGCGCCAGATTTATTCATATCGAATACTTGTAGCGGCACATTATGGTCACGACACAAACAGATCGCAGTTAAGTCCATGACACCCAGTTTTTCATCCAGCACCTGATCAAAGGTTAAAGTGTCATATTTAACCGCATCGTCATATTTGCTTGGATCTTTGTTATATACGCCATCGACTTTAGTGGCTTTCAAAATCAAATCTGATTCGATTTCAATACCACGCAAACATGCTGCGGTATCTGTGGTAAAGAATGGATTACCTGTACCTGCCACGAATACACACACTTCACCCTGAGTCAGGTGACGGATCGCATCACGGCTCGAGTAAGACTCAACCACAGTACCAATTGGCAGTGCAGACATCAAACGGGTTTTAATATTACGGCGCACCAAAGCGTCGCGTAGTGCCAGACCGTTCATCACGGTTGCCAGCATACCCATCTGGTCGCCAGTGACCCGGCCAACCAGACCGTCTTTTTGCAGCTGGCTACCGCGGTACAGGTTACCACCACCAACCACGATACCTACTTGTACGCCTAAACCCACAAGGTGCGCAATAGAAAGCGACATCTGGTCGAGCACTTGTGCATCGATTCCCATGTCTTTATTGCCTGCCAGTGCTTCACCAGAAAGCTTTAACAGGATGCGACCAAAGCGTGGCTTTTTAGAATCCAACATCATCAAACTCCAAAGTATTCAATTTAAATTTTTTTAATTCAAAATCTTAAGCGGATTTGACTGAAATGAGTTTTGCATACAGATCATATTCGTCTGCATCGGTAATCTCGACTTCAAGCAAATCCCCTGCCTTAATGACGCTTTTATCAATATCTTCCACAAAAACATTGCCATCAATTTCAGGTGCATCTGCATAAGAACGCGCAACTGCCACCGGGAATTCTTCTTCCAGATCATCTACCAGCACGGTCATGGTCTGACCAATACGTTTTTGGAGTTTGGCTGCCGAAATTTCTTGCTGAACCTGCATGAAACGCTCATAACGCTCTTGTTTAATTTCTTCAGGAACGTGGTCTGGCAAATCGTTTGCTGTCGCACCTTCAACTGGTGAATAGGTAAAGCAACCTACACGATCCAATTGAGCTTGTTTCAGCCAATCGAGCAGCATCTGGAAGTCTTCTTCGGTTTCACCCGGGAAGCCCACCACAAATGTTGAACGGATAACCAGATCAGGACATTTTTCACGCCAGATATTCAATCGCTCCAGTGTGTTTTCACTGTGCGCAGGACGTTTCATCAGCTTGAGAATTTTTGGACTCGCATGCTGAAATGGAATATCCAGATAAGGCAGGATTTTGCCTTGAGCCATCAGGTCAATCACGGCATCGACATGCGGATATGGATAAACATAGTGCAAACGCACCCAGACTCCCAACTGACCGAGTGCTTCACACATGTCATAGAATTTGGTTTTCACCGGCTGGCCGTTCCAGAAATCCAGCTTGTATTTGGTGTCCAGACCGTAAGCAGAAGTATCCTGGGAGATAACGAGTACTTCTTTAACACCGGCACGTTTCAGCGCTGCGGCTTCTTCAAGCACAGAACCAACTGGACGGGAGACCAAATCACCACGCATGCTTGGAATAATACAGAAAGTACAACGATGGTTGCAGCCTTCCGATATTTTCAAATAGGCATAATGTTTAGGTGTTAGGCGGATACCTTGCTCTGGAACTAAATCAATAAATGGATTGTGTTTTGGCGGTTCAGGCACGTATTGATGAACCGCATCCATAACATCTTTATATGCCGCTGCACCTGTCACTTTCAGGACATTCGGATGCATCTGGCGAATCTTGTCTTCGTCTTTACCTAGACAGCCTGTTACGATGACGCGACCATTCGCGCTCATCGCCTCACCAATCGCGTCTAGCGATTCTTGCACTGCGGATTCAATGAAACCACAGGTATTTACTACAACTAAATCAGCACCGTCATAATCCGAAGCGACGTCATAACCTTCAGTCTTTAACTGGGTTAAAATACGTTCAGAATCTACCAATGCCTTAGGACAACCTAAAGATACAAAACCGACTTTGGGGGACTTCATGAATTTTCGCTCTACTAGAATGCGCGTATTGTATGTCTTTTCGCATCATAAAAATAGTTGAAAACCTGACTCTTTGCATCATGCACTAAAATAACGCCATAAAATATACAACATATTTGCGCGCGCACCAAAATAGAACATTTTAGATTTACAGCCTCAATTTAATCCGCTATACCTAAGATGAATTGTGTCGCTGTGGCACATTTCTGCATTTCATCGCAATAAATAAGCTTTAGTCATAAAAGTTGGCGTGCATCTTGCATCAAATCAGAACTTAAAATTGATTAAATTGCTTTATGAAGATGCCATTGCGCCATTTTAATACAGGAAAAAAACCGCGAATGGATCAGCTTATTCCGATCGACTATCGTGTTTTAGTGGACAATATGACCACGTGTATCTTATTGGTAGACCGCGATCTTAATATTTATTATCTCAACTCTGCCTGCGAAGCCTTATTTGATGTGAGCTTATTTCGCGCCAGTGGAAGTCCGGCACTGGGTCTTCTGCAACATCCGACCGATGAGTTTAATACTGAAGAAGCGCTGAACAACACTTTAACTACAGGCCAACCTTATACGCGCCGTGAAGCCACACTGATTGTCAACTTTAAGGACATTCATGTCGATTACACGGTTTCTCAACTAAATCTGGGTAAGCCCTATCACCCACTGTTGTTAATCGAGCTCAATCCTCGTGACCGTATGCTTAAAATTTCGCGTGAAGAAAACCTGATTCAGCAACATCAAGTGGCTCGCCAGCTGATTCGCGGTGTCGCGCACGAAATCAAGAACCCACTCGGCGGAATTCGGGGGGCAACACAACTTCTGGCTCGCAGTCTGAATGATCCACAATACAAAGAATTTACCGATATTATTATTAGTGAAGTCGATCGACTCCGAAATCTGGCCGACACCATGCTCGGTTCACGCCAACTGCCAAGCTATGAGCTGGTAAATGTACATGAGCCACTTGAGCGGGTGCGCTCACTCATCGCCAATCAAAGCAAAAAGAAAATCAAGATTATTCGGGATTATGACCTGTCCTTACCTGAAGTGCTGGCAGACCGTGATCAACTGATTCAGGTGATCTTGAATATTTGCGCCAATGCAGTACAGGCCATGACCGAGAACAAAGAGTTTTTTGTCGATCACCAGCCTGAACTGGTTTTAAGAACCCGGATTCAGCGCCTATTTACCATTAACGGGGCAATTCATCGCTCTGTGGTACGCATTGATATTGAAGACAATGGCCCTGGGGTCCCCGAAGACATTATCGAATCTGTGTTTTATCCACTGGTCACCAGTCGCGCCAAAGGTACCGGACTGGGTCTCAGTATTGCTCAAAATATTATTCATCAGCATAACGGCATGATTGAATGTCAGTCCGTGGCTGGAAAAACCGTGTTTAGCTTATATTTACCTTGGGAGTCGAATCATGTCGCGAAATAAAATATGGGTGATTGATGACGATCGTGCCATGCGCTGGGTACTGGAAAAAACCTTTAAAGAAGAAGGCTTGGACGTGACCAGCTTTGAAGAAGCACAATCCGCACTAGATCAACTCAGTGTTGATGCACCAGATGTGATTCTGACCGATATCCGTATGCCGGGGATTGATGGACTCACCTTCTTGGGTAAGGTCAAACACAATTATCCTGACCTGCCTGTGATTATTATGACGGCGCATTCAGACCTAGAGTCTGCTGTATCAAGTTATCAAACTGGTGCTTTTGAATATCTGCCAAAGCCTTTTGATATTGATGAAGCGCTGGCACTGGTCAATCGTGCGATTTTGCATATTACCAAGCTGCAACAACAAGAATCAGCAAAAGTTGCCCCGCCGATTCAATCGACTGAAATTATCGGTGAATCTCCCGCCATGCAGGAAGTGTTTCGCGCCATCGGCCGTTTAGCGCAATCGCATATTACTGTACTCATTAATGGTGAGTCCGGTACAGGGAAAGAATTGGTGGCACATGCCTTGCACCGCCATTCACCGCGTAGTGCAAAGCCCTTTATTGCCCTGAATATGGCAGCCATTCCCAAAGACCTGATCGAAACCGAACTTTTTGGTCACGAAAAAGGTGCATTTACCGGTGCCAATACCCAGCGTCAAGGTCGTTTTGAACAGGCCAACGGCGGCACGCTGTTTCTGGATGAAATTGGCGACATGCCTTTTGAAACCCAAACCCGTTTATTGCGTGTTTTGGCCGATGGCGAGTTTTATCGTGTCGGTGGTCATATTCCCGTCAAGGTTGATGTGCGGATTGTGGCTGCCACACATCAGGATCTGGAAAAACTGGTACATGACGGCCGTTTCCGTGAAGACTTGTATCACCGCCTGAATGTGATTCGGATTCACATTCCAAAACTGGCACATCGCAGTGAAGACATTCCGATGCTGGCGCAGCACTTCCTGGCACGTGCTGGTAAAGAACTCGGCGTTAATCCCAAAATTCTGCGTCCTGAAACCCAGGAATATATGCAAAAACTGCCGTGGCAAGGCAACGTACGCCAGCTTGAAAATACCTGTCGCTGGCTAACCGTGATGATCACGGGTCGTGAAGTCTATCCAGAAGACCTACCACCTGAACTGAAACAAATTCCAATTCAAGATTTGGATTTAGGCTCACCAATTCCAAACTTAAACCAAGTGGGTCCACAGCACTGGGATGAATTGCTGGGTCAATGGGCCATGCAAAAACTCAAAAATGGCGAGATGAAACTTCTGGATGTCGCTACACCGATGTTTGAGCGCACCCTGATTAATGCTGCACTACAACAAACCCGTGGTCGCAAACGTCATGCAGCTGAACTTTTGGGCTGGGGCCGTAACACGCTGACCCGCAAGCTCAAAGAACTCGGTATGGATACGGCCGATGATGAGGTAGAAGAAGAAATCGAAAGTCCAAGCTAATCTATAAAAGCACCTTCGGGTTACTGCTCTCTCACAATTGAATTTCAGGTATTTGATTTGTAAGTGTGGCAAGAATGCCACACATTCCCCATCATGACAGAATGTAGTGTATGGGGAATAAAGACTTTTGCCTACTTTTGGTCTGTCAAAAGTAGGATTTAGCCTACACAAAGTCATTTAAATTTTTCAAAGAAAAGACAAGGCTGTGGAAAATTAAATATATAAAAATATCAAATATTTAAGCACATGGTGTCATCATATTGACCTGGTACTGAAATAAAGTTCAAATTGTGGAACAGTAGTGACCTTCGGGTGCTTTTTTATACTGAGGTGAGTTAAACAGTCAAGCCGATATAACGCGAATAACCTGCTGCGCCCAAGTCTGACTTTAAGATCAGATAATCTGAATAAGTACTGGCGGTAATTTCATCAAACATATTCACCTGATCGTCATTGGCATGCAGATCATCTACCGAACGTGGCATGCTGTGCTCAAATTCATCGGTCATATATTCAAAGCCAATATCCATGGCAATAAATAAAGTATGTTCACATGGCTGTACATATTGTTCTTCAGTCCAGTCAATAATGTTCTGCTGGCAATGTGGACAGGCAATATTATCGGTGGCCTGAATATCGAGTTCGATCAGTTGGTAAGGCATATAAAAATCAGTCAGTTTGCTATCCATCTATTTTAGCAAATTTTATCTGCCGATTTTACTCAATTAAAATATGAGCCATAACAAAGGAATCCGTAGATTCCTTTGTTATGGCAATAAAAATAGAAAACTGGCTTATTTATGAGCCGCCTTATAACGTGACAGTGCCGTGACTGCTACCGCTGATACAACCACCGCAGGTAAACTTGCCATAAGGATACCTGAAGTTCCCAAACCTAATGCCAAAATTTTCCCGGTTAATAACGGACCGGTCATGGCACCTAAACGACCTAAAGAAATGGCGCTGCCTACGCCTGTAACTTTACCTGCACCTGAATAAAAAATCGGTGAGATGCCATACAGAATAGATTGACCACCTGTAGAAAAGATCCCACCCATCACGCCGGCTAAAATTAATAGCGGAATCGAGGTACTGGTGAACAACAAAACCAAGGCAACAAATAAGCCGCTGTAAATAAGGGTTGCCATTTGCCACAATTTTAAACGATCTAGCAAATAACCCAAACCCAAGGTTCCTATCACCGCACCCACCTGAAACACCAGCATCACCAGAAATGCCTGCTGTTTTTGCAAGCCTTGTTCCATTAGCAGATTAGGCAACCAGCTAATCAGAATATAGTTGATCATCAAGGTAAAAAAGAAACCCACCCAAAGCGGCACTGTATTTTTATACTGTTGCTGCTTGAACAAAACCTCGACCATGCCCGGTACAGCTTCGCCAGATCTTTTTTGCGCTACCGCTGCTGTAGACTGATCTTTAAGAATAAAGGTCATAAAAGGGAGAAGCGCTAAAGGCGTTAAACCACCAATTAAAAATAAAGTCTGCCATTGAATATCTGGAAGCAGCATAGCCAAACCGGCGACAAAAATAGCACCGACAGGCAGGCCACAATACATCAAGCTATTGAGCTTACCGCGATTGGCTTCAGTTGCTTCATCTCCAACCACGGAAATCATGGTCGGCATTGCAGCACCCAGACCCAAACCGGTCAAGAAACGCGCAGCATATAAAACCTCGATGCTCGGTGCAATTGCAGTCAGCGACATGAACACACCAAAAATAGCCACAGACAACATCAGGACTTTCTTTTGTCCCAAATAATCCGCGATACGTCCGCCAAAGAATGCACCAAAGAGCATTCCAAAGACGCCCAGACTAAACACATAGCCCATCTGAACCTGATCTAAAGCAAAGCTTGCCGCAATTCCTTTTGCTGCAATCCCAGGTGCCTGAAGGTCAAAACCTTCAAAGAATGCGACCCAAAAACATAAAAATATTGTTAATATTTTTTGAACTTTTCCGCTGTGTGGCTGCGCCATGATTGATCTCCATCAATAACCTATAAATCGTTTGATAGCCTGACGATCCTATTCCCCCTATTCTTATCCTAATCTGGTCAGAGAAATACCACGACAATAGTCGGATTTAAGTTCATCAACTTGGCTCAACACCCTTTCCATTAGACCTAAAAGTTAAAATTTATAGACTTTTTACATCTTAATAATTTTTATTATCTTTATAAATAAGGCATTTAGTTAAATAGTAGTTATTTATAATTGAATGATAGCCGAGACTTATACAAAAATATCAGCCGATAAAAAGCCCGCATTGCGCGGGCTTTCTCACACTGTATTCTTAAGCAGATTTTTTCGTTTGTGCATTCTTACGAATCGTAATCATCACCAATTGAACAGCCGCAGGCGTCACACCCGGAATACGGCTGGCTTGCGCCAATGTTTCAGGACGTACATCCTTCAGTTTCAACGTGATTTCACGCGACAGACCCGACACGATGTCATAATCGAAGTCGCCTGGAATACGGGTTTCTTCAAGACGTTTCATTTGTGCCACATCTTCATGCTGACGGTTGATATAACCCGCATATTTCACTGCGATTTCAATCTGATCACCGACCTGCGCAGATACATCAGAACCGGTTAACTCGGCAATTTGCGCAAATGAAATATTTGGACGTTTCAAAAGATCGATCGCTGAACATTCTTTAGATAAATCTGCGCCAGTCATCTCAACGAATTTCTTGCCCATCGGATTGTTTGGAGCCGCCCAAAGATGCTGCAAACGACCGGTTTCTTTTTCAACTGCTTCCATTTTTTCGCAGTAAACCGCCCAACGTGCATCATCGACCAGACCCAATTCACGACCGATCGCAGTTAAACGCTGGTCAGCATTGTCTTCACGTAACATCAAACGATATTCAGCACGTGAGGTAAACATACGGTACGGTTCTTTGGTGCCTAACGTAATCAGGTCATCTACCAATACACCCATATAGGCTTCATCGCGTTTTGGTGTCCACTGCTCTTGATCCCAGGCACGACGTGCAGCATTTAAACCTGCCAGCAAACCTTGTGCACCTGCTTCTTCATAACCAGTGGTTCCATTAATTTGACCAGCAAAATACAGGTTATTAATCGCTTTGGTTTCAAGGGTAAATTTCAACGCTTGCGGGTTGAAATAGTCGTATTCAATGGCGTAGCCTGGACGCAAAATATGCGCATTTTCCATACCACGGATTGAGCGAACTAACTCAAACTGCACATCAAATGGCAATGAAGTTGAAATACCATTTGGATAAAGCTCGTGCGTATCCAGACCTTCCGGTTCCAAGAATACTTGATGCGAGTCTTTATCGGCAAAACGGTGAATCTTATCTTCAATTGATGGGCAATAACGCGGCCCCACACCTTCAATTTTACCGGTATACATTGGTGATCGATCTAGACCACCGCGAATAATCTCATGCGTACGTTCATTGGTATGGGTGATATAGCAGTTCACCTGTTCCGGATGCATAGACGCATCGCCCATAAACGACATGGTTGGAGATGGGAAATCACCCGGCTGCGGTGTCATTACAGAAAAGTCGACCGAACGTGCATCGATACGCGGTGGTGTACCGGTTTTTAAACGCCCCACAGGTAAATTCAATTCGCGCAAACGTGCTGCCAATGAAATCGACGGCGGATCACCGGCACGACCACCACTGGATTTTTCCAGACCAACGTGAATTACGCCACCCAAGAATGTACCCGCAGTCAACACCACAGTTTTGGCATCAAAACGAATGCCCATTTGGGTAACCACACCTTTGACGGTATCGCCTTCAACAATCAGGTCATCAGCCGCTTGCTGGAAAATATCCAAGTTCGCCTGATTCTCTAAGGTTTCACGAATTGCCGCTTTAAAACGGACACGGTCTGCCTGCGCACGTGTTGCACGAACTGCTGCACCTTTACGCGAGTTCAAAATACGGAACTGAATACCGCCTTTGTCGGCAGCCAGCGCCATTGCACCGCCCAAGGCATCAATTTCACGCACCAAGTGCGATTTACCAATACCACCGATGGCCGGGTTACAGCTCATCTGCCCTAAAGTCTCAATGTTATGAGTTAAGAGTAAAGTCTGTCGACCCATACGCGCTGCAGCCAGAGCTGCTTCTGTACCGGCGTGACCGCCACCGATAACAATGACATCGTATACTTTAGGATAATGCATAGTGGTAATTGAGAGATAAAAAAGGATAGCTGAGTATTATAGCAAATTTCACTCTAAAGTAGACAAATTCAGTGCAATTTATCCTGAGATAAATCGCACTTAACTCGCATAACAATAAAGCACTGTAATTTAACTTTGCAGAGGGACTATATAAATTAAACATATAAACTGAGAAATTTACTCGATTTGCATTGTTTAATCTGGCGCATTTTTTAATCTATATGTTGGTTACATTACAAACAAAGGTATAAAAGATGAATAAGAATATTTTCCTCTCAACCGTTCTATGTGGTTTATGTTTTGCGCCATTTGCAGCCTCAGCAAATGATAAGGTCGAAACCACTTATAATGCGCAAAAGTATCAACAGGTTTGTAAAGGCAAAACCCAAGGTGCTCAAGTCAGTTTTGCTCATCGAGGCATTATCTGGAATGGAACCTGTGAGCCACAGTTTTTCGCTTCATCAAAAAATGCTTCAATCAAAGGTGATGAAGCTGAACTCATGAGTACCTGTAGTGGCAATAGTAGCGCGACCACCGCCACCATTAATGGAACCGAAGTCAAAGGTAAATGTGCTTTAGGCTTTATGCCGCCACGCCCTCAGGGACAATCCCAAATGCACAGTCAGCCAATGCAACCACAAATGAGCCAGCCGCAAATGCAGCAACCAATGAATGACCAGCAGACTCCGCCTGATGCGCAAATGCAAACTCAGCCAGGCATGTAAGCTGTCATAGCTCTAAATAGCTTACATTTCAAGTAAAAGCTTTGACGGGCAAAGTGAATACATTTTGCCCGTTTTATATTGCTTATTTATTCAGCTCCGCTACACTTAAAATCTATCTAAAAATCAATAATAAAAAGGGATTTTTCATGGATTCGGGGTTTTTTAACTTTTTTTTGCCTATTACCTTGGCAATCATGATGATGGGGCTGGGACTCGAATTAAAAATCAAGGATTTCCTGCGCTTAAGCCGCTATCCTAAAGTCATTTTTATTGCCCTATTTACACAGCTCGTGCTGTTGACCAGTATTGCTTTCTTTATTTGCCTGATTCTGGACTTAGCTCCTTTACTCGCAGTAGGTTTAATGCTTCTGGCCGCTTCACCAGGAGGCCCAACCGCCAACCTGTTTAGCTATCTGTATAAAGGCGATGTCGCACTGAATATCACCCTGACTGCCATCAATACCATCATTTCTATTTTCACCCTGCCCTTTATTATCAATCTCTCATTACAATATTTTATGAGTCACGACTCGACTGTGACATTTCCAGTTGAAAAAATGATACAGGTCTTTTTAATTACCCTGATCCCCGTGATCATCGGGATGCTGCTTCGAGCCAAATTTCCACGCTTATCCATTACCGTCAGCAAATCGATGCGCTTCGTTTCAATTAGTTTTTTAAGCATACTCTTGATATTTGCCGTTTTTAGAGATCGTTTTAATCTCTTTGAATATTTTTCCAGTATTGGTTTAGCCACTGTGATTTTATGTTTTTCCAGCCTGTTTATTGGTTATTGCATTCCGCTACTGATGGGTATTCCAGAAAAAATGGCACGGGCCTGTACCTTTGAAATCGGCATTCATAATACGGCGATTGCGATCACCATTGCGATTTCGGTCTTAGGCAATGTCACCATGGCAATTCCGGCCGGCATTTACACCATTGTCATGTATAGTTTTGCGACTATTTTCGGGGTGATGATGAGTCGCCAATATATCGCTTATCGCAATAAAAATCGTTTATCAGATTTGTAATTTATTTGGCTGAGTCTGCGATAAAGCTGTATGCTTTTCCCAAGAAAAGCAAAAGTATTAAAATAATTTTAACAAGGAGCATGACAGATGGATTCTGGCATTATTACGATTTTACTGCCGCTTGCGCTCGCGATTATTATGGTGGGTTTAGGTCTCGAACTTACCCTCAAAGATTTCGCCCGGGTCACCCAACATCCTAAAGCTGTTTTAGTCGCATTATTTTGTCAACTGGTCTTATTGGTCGGTATTGCATTTATCCTGTGTAAAGTTTTGGCCCTACCCCCACTTCTTGCCGTGGGTCTGATGCTGTTAGCCGCCTCACCTGGCGGCAGTACGGCCAATCTGTTTAGCTATCTGTTCAAAGGTGATCTGGCACTCAACATCACCCTGACTGCGATTAATTCAGTGATTGCAGCCTTAACTTTACCGTTGATCGTTAATTTTTCGATTATGCATTTCATGCAGGACAGCCAGCAGATCACGCTCCAGCTTGGCAAAATTCTTCAGGTGTTTGGCATCATTATTATTCCTGTCGCGATTGGTATGCTGATTCGACATCATGCACCACGCCTGACTGAAAAACTGAATAGACCGCTGCGCATTTTTGCAGTCATATTCTTGATTCTGATTATTGTCGGGGCCATCTATAGTGAACGCACCAATATTGCCGAATATCTGACTCAGGTCGGTGTCGCCACGGCATTGTTCTGTATTTTCAGCCTGACCATCGGCTATTTTGTCCCCCGCTTAATGAATATAGATACCGCTCAGGCACGGGCCAGTGCCTTTGAAATCGGCATTCACAACAGCACATTAGCCATGACCATTGCCCTGACCGTGATGTCCAGCACTGCTGTGGCCATGCCTGCCGCGGTTTATTCAATCTTCATGTATATTTTTGCTGCCATTTTTGGTCTACTGCTTAACCGCTTTGCACCATTAGACAGAACACCTCTTCTCTCTAAGGTTTCATAAGTCTTTATAGAGCTTTATACAGGGTGCTTCGGCATCCTTTTTATTTTGGGTATGCATCAAGAAGATAGCAGCGTTGTGTCTGAACTTCCGTTACAATAGCTTTTTGAAAAATGTATAAAGGTTATTTCTGTGAAGTGGTTACAAATTCATATTACGGTTGAACAAGCTCAGGTCGATTATACTGAGACATTACTCAGCTCACTAGGCGCAGTGAGTGTGACCCTGGATGATGCTGAAAACCAGGATTTGCTGGAACCACTTCCAGGCGAAACACCACTCTGGAATAAAGTGATTGTGACTGGTATTTATGCACAGGAAGAAGGCGAAGAAATTGACGTTGCTGCACTAGAAACCTTTATTGGTGCACAAATGCCAGAAGCGCCGATCAAGCACGAATTCATTGAAGATCAGGCTTGGGAACGCACCTGGATGGATGCGTATGAGCCAATCCAGATTGCTGAAAAATACTGGATTGTACCGGAATGGATGCAAGCACCTGAAGTCGATGCAGTCAATATCAAGCTTGATCCGGGTCTGGCATTCGGTACAGGGAACCACGCCTCTACATTCTTGTGCTTACAATGGCTCGGCAAAATTGACGTTAAAGACAAAATCGTCATCGATTATGGCTGTGGTTCAGGCATTCTCGCGGTAGCTGCCCTGCTCTTAGGTGCTAAAAAAGCATATGCCACTGATATTGACCCACAAGCAGTTCTGGCCACCCAGCAAAATGCTGAACTGAATGGCGTACTGGACAAACTTTATGTCGGCCTGCCAGAAGAATTTAGAGATGAACTCGGCACTAGCAAAGCTGACGTATTTGTTGCCAATATTTTGGCTGCGCCACTAATGATGCTGGCTCCTGAGTTCGCAACTTTAATTAAATCTGAGGGACAGTTCGCACTTGCCGGAGTTATCGAAGAGCAAGTTGCTGATGTTACTAGCATTTACTCAAATTATTTTGATATATTAGAAGTAGAAAAACGAGACGAGCACTGGTGCCGTATCTCGGGTAAACGCCATAAGAATGAATGAGTCTACAAATAGTTTATGAGTGACAAACGAACCCATTGCCCTACCTGTTCCACCACTTACAAGGTCACAGTTGCTCAACTCACCATTGCGCAGGGTATGGTTTGCTGTCCCAAATGTACCACTTCATTTAATGCCTTATCGCATCTGGTGGCCGAAGCCCAAAACTCGGTCACCACCTCAGCGCCTCAGGATCAAACTTATTCTCGATATAACCCACCTGCATATGGTCGCGATCAACAGCAAAATACGCACAGTCTTTTATATATTTTCGATCAGAAAGTTGAACATTCAAATATCAATCTGGAAACCTATTTAAATAATCTGAACTATTTCAGTACCGAACCTATCTCGGTACTGCCGAGCATGAACTGGGAAGATCAGGCAGAAAAACAGATATACCGTGGGCCAATGTATTATATTGGCTGGAGCATCTTGAACCTGATGCTATTTGGCGTATTGCTGTTCCAGTTTTTCTGGTTTAATCCGCAATACATCAAAAATAGTCATATCATGAGTCTGGCCTTTAACAATGTATGCGAGGTGTTTAATTGTTCCAATCTGGAAAAATACTACACGCTGATTCAGGTCAATAAAGTCAAGATCAAGGCAACCAGTCACAAGAAAACTGAATTTAGCGGTGAGCTGATCAACTTCCATGACCATAGCCTGGCTTTACCGATTTTAAGAATCAATCTGGAACAGCGCGGTGAAGTTGTTGCGACTTATAACCTGTCTGCCAAAGAGTACCTGATTGAAAGTCTGGTCAATATTGAACGTATCCCGAAAAACAGTCCATTCAAATTCAAATTTGAGCTTCCTGTCGATCGTAAAAGCTTTGATCGCTATAGTTTGGAAATAATTCGCCCTTAATCTGAATAGAAAGCATTAAAAAATTAAAAAAAGTTAAAAAAAATGCAGTTTTCTTGCTCACTTTTGCTTAGACAATGGTATGATACGCGCCACGAAAGCTATGTGCTGCAACTCCTCGCTACTTTTTCACAACAAATACAGTCTTGCCTAATGCGCTATAAAATTTATTGCGTATCGTGCAGATTTTTTTGTTTTGATTTTGGTCAGTAACAAAACTTTAACTATTGTTACGCTTATTTTTCGACCAAAACGTTGAGATGTGTCAAGCTATTGGCTCAATGCAATGATTAAGTTTTAGAACTCCAGTTTTAGGATCTAAAGCGGAGTTCATTTCAATTTTAGACCACTTTTTATATCGCTTTACCCAAGCGATATTTGTTTTTCGGATTAATTCGCATGAATAGCAAATCTCCTATTTTTACTGCACAATCTGATGTTGCTTTACGTATCCACGTAGATCGCGCAGTTCGCCATTATTTTGCGCAACTACAGGGCGAGCAACCATCTCAGGTATACGACATGGTGCTAGCAGAAATGGAGAAACCTCTTCTATCTGTAGTTCTAGAATATACACGTGGTAACCAAACACGTGCTGCCGAGATTCTCGGACTCAACCGTGGTACTTTACGTAAAAAGTTAAAAGCTCACGGTTTAATGAGTGAATAAATGATAAAATGCTTGCGGCTTCCGCAGGCATTTTTTTTAACCTGTAAATTGCTGATTTTGTTTTATTCTGTTCCTTGAAAACTGTGACGAAGATCATGACTATTAAACGCGCTTTAATCTCTGTGTCTGACAAGACTGGTATTGTTGAATTTGCACAAGAACTTGCTGCTCTAGGGGTAGAAATTTTATCTACAGGTGGTACCTACAAATTGTTGAAAGACAATAGTGTCGCTGTAGTAGAAGTTTCAGAGCATACTGGTTTCCCAGAGATGATGGACGGCCGTGTAAAAACGCTACATCCTAAAATTCATGGTGGTATTCTGGCTCGTCGTGGTCTAGACGAAGCTGTGATGGCTGAACACAACATTGATGCTATTGATTTAGTCGTTGTAAACCTTTATCCATTTGCTGCAACTGTAGCAAAACCAAACTGTTCACTGGCTGATGCGATTGAAAACATCGACATCGGTGGCCCTACCATGGTTCGCGCTGCGGCAAAAAACCATGCATCTGTAGGCATCGTGGTGAATGCTTCTGACTATGCCACTGTTGTAGCTGAGCTTAAAGCTGAAGGCGCTTTATCGCATGCGACTCGTTTCGACCTTGCAGTAAAAGCATTTGAACATACTGCACAATATGACGGCATGATCGCATCTTACCTTGGCGCTCGCGTAGGCAAACAAGAAGGTGAAGCGGACAAGTTTGCACGTACCTTCAATACACAATTGAACAAAGTTCAAGATCTTCGTTACGGCGAAAACCCGCACCAGTCTGCTGCGTTCTACGTTGAAGACACAGCGACAGAAGCAGCTGTTTCTACTGCGAAACAGCTTCAAGGTAAAGAACTCTCTTATAACAACATTGCAGACACAGACGCTGCACTTGAATGTGTTAAATCTTTTGCGAAACCTGCTTGTGTAATCGTTAAGCACGCAAACCCATGTGGCGTTGCAGTGTCTTTAGACGGCATTCAAGCGGCTTATGACCTTGCGTATGCAACAGATCCCGAATCTGCATTTGGCGGCATCATTGCATTCAACCGTGAATTAGACGTTGCAACTGCACAAGCGATTGTTGAGCGTCAATTCGTTGAAGTGATCATTGCACCAAGTATTGCTGATGGCGTACTTGAAGTGACTGGTGCGAAGAAAAACGTACGTGTTTTAGTTTGCGGTGAACTTCCAGCAATCGATGCACGTCAATCGCAACTTGATTACAAACGCGTGAATGGCGGCTTGTTAGTACAAGATCAAGACTTGGGCATGATTACTAAAGCTGATCTTAAAGTGGTGACCAAGCGCGCTCCGACTGAACAAGAAATCGATGACATGATCTTTGCTTGGAAAGTCGCAAAATACGTGAAATCTAATGCGATTGTTTATGCGAAAAACCGTCAAACCATTGGTGTTGGCGCAGGTCAAATGAGCCGTGTTAACTCTGCTCGTATTGCTGCAATTAAAGCTGAACATGCTGGCTTGGTGGTTGAGGGTGCTGTCATGGCGTCTGACGCATTCTTCCCATTCCGTGATGGTATTGATAACGCCGCTAAAGCGGGTATCAAATGCATTATCCAGCCGGGTGGTTCTATGCGTGACGAAGAAACCATTGCGGCTGCTGACGAAGCAGGTATTGCGATGGTGTTCACTGGCATGCGTCATTTCCGTCACTAATTGATTCAAAGTCGTATTTATTAATCCCCCTAAATCCCCCTTTGTAAAAAGGGGGACTTTTCACAAATAAAGGGACATTTTTATTCGTGAAGCCCTTCTTTTTTACAGGGTGAGAAGCATGGCTTCGCAAGGTGGGATTCTATTCTTTTGAGGGATTTTTAGATGAATATTTTAGTTTTGGGTAATGGCGGTCGTGAACATGCATTGGCATGGAAAATCGCACAAGACGATAAAGTTGCAAAAGTCTTTGTTGCTCCGGGCAACGCAGGTACAGCCACTGAAAATAAATGTGAAAACGTAAATTTAAGCATTTTAGACAATGCTGCGATTATCGATTTCGCAAAAAACAATGCAGTTGAGCTTGTCATTGTCGGCCCAGAAGCTCCATTGGTAAACGGTGTCGTTGATGCTTGCCGTGAGGCGGGTGTAAAAATTTGGGGTCCAACTCAATTTGCTGCGCAGCTTGAAGGCTCTAAAGCTTTCGCGAAACATTTCTTAAAACGCCACAACATTCCAACTGCGTTCTACGATGTATTTACAGAAGTAGATGCTGCGAAAGCATTTGTTGAAAAAAATGGTGCGCCGATCGTCATTAAGGCCGACGGTCTTGCTGCGGGCAAAGGCGTGATCGTTGCCATGACCAATCAAGAAGCATTTGATGCGATCGATGACATGCTTGCAGGCAACAAATTTGGCGATGCAGGTTCTCGCGTTGTAATTGAAGAATTCCTTGCAGGCGAAGAAGCATCTTTCATTTGCATGATTGATGGCGACAACATCTTACCTATGGCGACTTCACAAGATCACAAACGTATCTTTGAAGGCGACCAAGGTCCAAACACTGGCGGTATGGGTGCTTATTCTCCTGCACCTGTTGTGACTGCAGATGTATTTGAAAAAACCATGAATGAAGTGATGCGTCCTACCGTTGAAGGTATGAAAAAAGACGGTCACGTTTATACAGGTTTCTTATACGCAGGCTTGATGATTGATGAACAAGGTCAACCAAAAGTGATCGAGTTCAACTGCCGTTTTGGCGACCCTGAAACTCAACCAATTATGATGCGTTTAAAATCATCTTTAGTTGATTTGGTTGAAGCTGGTATTGCGGGTAACTTACCTGCGGAAGCTGAATGGGATGAACGTAAAACTGTAGGTATCGTACTTGCATCTAAAGGCTACCCAGAAACTTCTAGCAATGGTGATGTAATTTCTGGTTTAGACACAGAAATGGCAGATGCGAAAGTATTCCATGCAGGTACGAAAGCACTTGAGAATGGTGACATCGTAACGGCTGGTGGTCGTGTACTTTGTGTGACTGCACTCGGTAATACCATTGGTGAAGCACAAGCCAAAGCTTTGGAGCTTTGTGAAAAAGTGACTTTTGATGGTGTTCAATACCGTAAAGATATTGGTTACCGTGCGATTGCTCGTGAAAATGCTTAACCATTCATTTGATTAAGTAAAAACCCCGCTGAGTGCGGGGTTTTCTTATTTTGCAATAAGGTAATTTTTAGCTAGTTTTTCATAATTTTCTTTATTTTCAAGAAATTATTGGTAATAGTCATACAAATATGGGAATTTATCGTTATAAGTTTGAACATCTACTTCAATTTTTTATATCTAAAGCATAGGTGTTTTCCTCATGCAACTTATTCAAAGCTTTATATAACTCATTAAACTCGGCGTTACCTAAGCCCCTTAACGCAACCTTTTGAAATTACATAAATTTTAAAAAAAACTGTATACTCATCCCTAATAAGTTTATGCAAATCTAATAGCAAGACGCCGACACCGACCCATTTATCCAAATGTGCACAGACGATGAAGTTATGTGCTATTTCCCAAAGAAGCTGAATCGAGATAACACCCTGATGTCTAGAACAGCGCAACGCTACTTTGATTCCATCAATAAATCATATATATCCATTTTTATGATTTAGATTGGATAAAATCTTATAAAGCTCACTATTTAAACAACTCCCTAAAAACCATACCCCTAATATAAATAAAATATTGTTTTAATTAATATTTTTATAAAACAACTTGGTTTTTTATTCAATTAAAGAGCTAAACAAGGCTTTGCTATCCAGTATATCGAATATAGTTTTATTGCTATGATATCGACAATCCCAGAATGCTCAAACTACTTCATGTGCTTATAAACTATCTATTTTTTCTCTCCAAAATAGATTATTTACAATCAGGTTTGTGGCATTTCTGACTTGATCGCGTTCACCAGAACGATTGCTGTAGGCTTGGATCTTTTAGTTTAAGGCCAGTACCAACAACGATCAGGACACATACTTAGATCGTATAAAAATCTTATTTAACACGATTTAAAAATGCTTATACTCTAGGCAAGATTAAAATTAGGAAAATTTCATGAAAAAATTACTTGGCGTTTTATTGAGTGCCTCTGTATTAACTTTGACTGGGTGTGGCAAACAAGAAGCGCCTGCCAATGATGCAGCACAAGCCAATGATGCGAATGGCCTTCAAACCGTAACCATGGCATCGACCGGTTCAGATGCAGATGTATGGCGCTATATCGCCACATTACCTGAAACCAAAGCAGCCGGCATTAAACTTGATGTGAAAAATTTCACTGACTATGTGTCAATGAACACAGCCGTTGCCAATAAAGAAATCGATGTCAATGCATTCCAGTCATATGCCTATATGGTTGCCTATAACGATGCCAATACAGCAAAAATTGCACCATTGTCTACCACCTATTTAGAACCAATGGGAATTTACTCAAGCAAAGTAAAATCTTTGAATGAGTTTAAAACAGGTGCAACCATTGCCATTCCAAACGACGGTGCAAATGAATCACGCGCGTTATTACTTTTACAATCGGCAGGTCTGGTCAAATTAAAAGCTGGCTTTGACAATGTAAAAGGCACAACAGCTGATGTGGCTGAAAATGCAAAAAAAATCGTGATCAAACCCATTCAAATGGCAACTGCAGTCCGTGTAAAAGATGAAGTTGATGCAATTGTGCTAGGCAATACGCTGGCAATGGAAGGCGGTTTAAACGTATTAAAAGATGCGGTTTACTATGAGCCAATTGATCAAAGCACAAAAATGAATGTAAACGTATTAGCGGTTGCAGCAGATCGTCAAACGGATCCTGTACTGCAAAAAGTAGGTGCCTTGTATCATACGCCAGCAGTTCAAGCGTATGTCGATGAAAATTTTGGTGGCACTAAAGTTGCAGTAAACAAGCCGGTGACGTATTTAACTGAATCAAAATAGTACTATAATAGTCTTTTAGAACAGGCAAGGACGATTTCTTGCCTGTTTTTTTATCCGTGATGCAGTTTTTGACACTATGATTGAATTTAAAGATATTTCAAAACAGTATGAGCTTAAGGGTCAAACCTTGCATGCCTTGAATCAGATTAATCTATCGATTCCAACCGGCAGTATTTTTGGCATCATCGGTTATAGTGGTGCCGGTAAAAGTACCCTCATCCGTCTGATTAATTTACTTGAGCGTCCAAGCTCAGGTCAGATTATCATTAATGGAACAGATTTTACCGCACTCGATGCCAAAACATTGCGTCAAGAACGTGCCAATATCGGCATGATTTTCCAGCATTTTAATTTAATGCAAACCAAAACCGTGGCGGCCAATATCGAAATGCCTATGAAGCTTCTGGGCTGGAGCAAGGCTGAACGGGAAAAACGCCTCGAAGAATTATTAGATTTTATTGACCTGAAACATAAACGGCAGGCTTTTCCGGATGAATTGTCTGGTGGTCAAAAACAGCGCGTCGGGATTGCCCGTGCCCTTGCCAACCATCCCAAGATTTTACTTTGTGATGAAGCAACTTCGGCACTCGATCCACAAACCACCAAATCAGTTCTGCAATTACTCAAAAAAATCAATCAAGAGCAAGGTATTACCATTGTCATGGTCACTCATGAAATGGATGTAATTGAAACCGTCTGTGATTATGTCGCTGTGATGGAAAAAGGTGATGTGATTGAAACCGGCAGCACGCTACAGATCTTCAGTCAGCCGCAACACCCGACCACCAAAAATTTTATTCAGACCGTGCTTCAGCAACATTTGCCGGTCAATATTCTGAATAATCTGGAAAACCAGAATCATCACAGTATTTATTGTTTAAAATTCCTTGGTAGCTCGGCACAGGAAACGGTGATTCAGGCCGTGATTAAACAGTTTGATATCAGTTTGAATATCCTGTTTGCCAACATGACCGAAATTAATGGTTCGGTGATTGGTCAGATGTTTATTCAGCTCCTGGGTGATTCCGCAGAGATTAGCGCTGCAGTGCAATATCTGAAAGATAACGGCGTACAGGTAGATCAAGCAGGAGTACAGGCATGAGAGATTTAATTGTACAGTGGCTGACGACAATTACTGCGCCGTTCTGGAAAAGCTCGCTGTCGATGGATCAATTTGTGACAGCGCTGCAAGAAACCTTTCATATGGTGTTCTTCGCCATGCTGTTTGGCTGTATCTGGGGTTTTATTCAGGCAATTACTTTAGTGGTGACGCGTCCTAACGGCATCTTGCAAAATCGTGTGATTTATCACGGTCTCAATCCGATTGTCAATGCGCTACGTTCACTACCATTTATTATTCTACTGATTGCCGTTATTCCGCTGACCAAGTTTTTGGTCGGCACTTCAATTGGTACTTGGGCCGCAATTGTACCACTGACTATTTATGTCGGCCCTTATATTGGTCGCTTGGTTGAAACCTCATTACTGGAAGTGAATGAAGGCATTATTGAATCTGCGCAAGCGATGGGTGCAACCCCAATGCAGATTATCTTCAAGTTTGTCTTACCTGAAGCACGTAGTTCACTGATTCTGAACCTGACCACTGCCACCATCAGCTTGATTGGTGCAACAGCAATGGCGGGTGCTGTCGGTGCCGGCGGTATCGGTGATCTGGCCATTTCTTACGGTTATCAGCGTTTCGATACCTCTGTGGTGATCATGACGGTGATTGTGTTATTGATTTTGGTACAGATTGTACAAAGTCTGGGGGACTGGTTGTCCCGACTTCGTTAATCTAGTTTTTATTGTTTTTAATACTTACGAACCCTTTCTCATTATTTCAAAGTAAAGTCCTGCAACTATTTGATACGTGCCACGGCGACAGGAAGTCGTCTGTTAGCTTGTGATATATGGACATATCATCAAGCTAACAAAAGATTTTTGTTAGCTTTCGCAACAATGCTGCTCATCTTTCAAAAGTAAAAATACTAAATTTAAATTATTAACTTTTATCAGCTCTAAATCGTTTATTTTCTGAAACTTTAACTTTTCTAATCAAGTTATTTATTCTAAGTCTTATTAAAGCTTTTTGTTTAAATATTAGAAAGAGCAAACTTCGACTATTTACGGTTTTCTTTTACTTTTGACTGGGCAAAAGTAACAAAACCCCTTTGTTGATCTGATGACACTCCCTTGTGCCATCAGATCAACTGGTGACATCCATGTCGCTAGTCAGAAATTCAATTTCGGTTAACAATCCCATCTCGTTATAGATATGGACAAAGCCCCAAATCAACATTTAATTAAAATCTAAAAGTTAGCCATTTCCCCTCATTTTCAAACTGAAACAATAAATCCCATGTTAAACTATTCAATGGTTTTAGCAGGGACTCATCTATGCACTTTGTTCATCTTGGTATTCATACAGAATTTTCGATTACTGAATCCATCGTACGGATACCTGACTTGGTCAAAGCTGCCGAAAAAGAACAGATGCCTGCCCTCGCGCTGACGGATCTGTCTAACCTGCATGCCGCAGTCAAGTTCTATGGCAAATGCTTAGGCAAAGGCATCAAGCCGATCCTCGGTTCTGAAATTCGCCTGAATGATGCCGAACATCGTATGACCTTATTGGCGATGACCAATAAAGGCTGGCGTAACCTGACTGAACTGGTGTCTGAAGGCTTTATCAGTGGTCAGCAATTAGACATTCCCTGCGTACAAAAACAATGGATTTTAAACCAGTCCGAGGACATGATTGCCCTGCTCGGCATGCATTCCGATGTCGGCAAGATGCTGATGAGTTCAAATCCGCAAAAAGCGGAACCCTTGCTGGAAGAATGGGTCGAAAAATTCGGCAATCGCGTTTATATCGCCCTGACCCGCACCAACCGTCCGGATGAAGATGACTTCATTCTGGAAGCAGTGAAACTGGCCAAAAAATATAATATCGGTGTAGTGGCACATAACGACGTGCACTTCATGACCCGCAATGATTATGAAGCCCACGAAGCCCGGGTGTGTATCGCCGATGGTTATGTACTGGGGGATAACCGCCGCCCTAAAACCTATTCACCTGAACAATATTTTAAATCTGCTGAGGAAATGGCAGAGCTGTTCTCGGATATTCCCTCTGCGATTGAGAACACTTACCACATTGCCAAACGCTGTAATGTCACATTGCGACTGGGTCAATACTTTCTGCCGGATTATCCGATTCCTGAAGGTCATACCATTGATACTTTCTTTGCACACTTGTCCAAAGAAGGTCTGGAAGAACGTCTGAATTTCCTGTATCCGCCTGAACAGCGTGATGAACACTGGCCAGAAGTTCGCAAGCCTTATGATGAGCGAATCGAGTACGAGATTAATATCATTAACTCGATGGGGTTTCCGGGCTACTTTCTGATCGTGATGGACTTTATTCAGTGGTCGAAAAGTAACGGCGTTCCGGTTGGTCCGGGCCGTGGTTCGGGTGCAGGCTCACTGGTGGCTTATAGCTTAAAAATCACCGATCTTGATCCGCTACGTTATGAACTGCTGTTCGAACGTTTCTTGAACCCGGAACGTGTGTCGATGCCCGATTTCGACGTCGATTTCTGTATCGCAGGTCGTGACCGCGTGATTGACTATGTGGCGCGTACTTATGGCCGTGATGCAGTTTCGCAAATTGCCACCTTCGGTACCATGGCGGCCAAAGGTGCGATTCGTGATGTGGCGCGTGTCTTGGGTAAATCTTATGGTCTGGCCGATCGTATCTCGAAAATGATCCCGACCAAGCCTTTAGGCCTGAGTCTGCTGGAATCCTTAGAAGCCGAACCACAGCTTAAAGATATCGTCACCAATCCATCCAACCCAGATAATGATGATGCGGCTGAAATCTGGGAAATGGCGCTAAAACTGGAAGGCATTACCCGAAATACCGGTAAACATGCCGGTGGTGTGGTCATCTCGCCAACCAAAATTACCGATTTCTCTGCCGTTATGTGTGAGGCTGATGGTACTTCACGCGTGGCACAGTTCGATAAAGACGATGTTGAATCTGCTGGTCTGGTCAAGTTTGACTTCTTGGGTCTGCGTAACCTGACCGTAATTGAAGATGCAGTTAAAAATATTAATAAACGCATCAAATCTGACAAGCCTTTAGACATTGCCTATATCCCGCTTGAAGATAAAGACGCGTATCTGGTTTTTGCCAATGCCAACACCACCGCGGTATTCCAGTTTGAATCCGTGGGCATGAAGAAGATGCTGAAAGAGGCACGCCCAAGCAAATTTGAAGAAATTATTGCCTTCGTGTCGCTGTACCGTCCGGGCCCGATGGATCTGATTCCTGACTTTATCCACCGGATGCATGGAGGCGATTTTGAATATCTACATCCCTTGCTTGAAGGCGTACTAGAACCCACCTACGGGATTATGGTCTATCAGGAACAGGTCATGCAGGCTGCACAGTACTGTGCCGGCTACACCCTCGGTGGCGCGGACTTGTTACGTCGTGCCATGGGTAAGAAAAAACCGGAAGAGATGGTCAAACAGCGCCAGATCTTTATTGAAGGTGCATCGAAAAAAGACATTGATGAAGCCACTGCCAACCATATTTTCGACTATATGGAAAAGTTTGCCGGCTATGGCTTTAACAAATCACATGCTGCGGCCTATGCTTTGGTTGCCTATCAGACTGCATGGCTAAAAGCGCATTATCCGGCGGAATTCCTGTCTGCAGTGTTGACCTCGGAGATGCAGAACACCGACAACGTGGTGTTTCTGATCGATGACTGTCGCAAGAATAACCTAGAAGTTTTACCACCGTCAGTGAATATGTCGCTGTATCAGTTCCATGCCACGGATGAACAAACCATTGTCTATGGTCTGGGTGCGATTAAAGGTGTCGGTGAAGCTGCGATGCAATCAGTGATTGACGCGCGTACACAAGAAGGCCCTTTCCGTGACCTGTTTGATTTCTGTCATCGTATTGACCTGAAAAAAATCAATAAACGCACCCTGGAAGCATTGATTCGCTCCGGTGCGCTGGATTGTTTAGGCATTGATCGTGCCGACCTGATGGCACAACTGCCTGAAGCGGTGCAAGCTGCGGAACAGGCGCGCTCCAACCGTGAAACCGGCATCATGGATCTGTTTGGTGAAGTGGAAGAAGTTCAGCGCAAACCCTCTAAACCGGTCAAGCCATGGGCGGATGAAGTTCGCCTGAAAGGTGAGAAAGACACCCTTGGCCTGTACCTCACCGGCCACCCGATTGATGTGTATCGTAATGAACTGAAATCCTTTGTACCATGTCAGATTAATGAACTGACGCCGACACGTCGTGGTGTCACCACCGTGTTTACAGGACTGGTGGTGGATATTGCCAACTTCCCGAACCGGATGATGATGACCCTGGATGATGGTACGGCGCGTATTGAAATTTCAGCCAATCATGAACGTTTTAACCGCTTTAAAGAGATTATCCAGCTGGATAAAGTTGTGGTGATTGAAGGTGAAATTTATGAGCGTGAAGGCTTTGACCGCCCAATGGGACGTCTTACTAAAGCCTTTAGCCTGAATGAAATTCGCCAGAAGCGTGCCAACAGCATTAAAATCACCCTAACTGCCGAGCATTTCAGTAAAAGTCTGAGTCGTGACTTGCAGCAGATTTTGACACCATATACCAATATCGACATGTCAGCGCATATTCCGGTAATTCTGTATTTAGACTATCCTTATGCTACGACTGAACTTCATCTGGGTCTCAACTGGAAAGTGGCACCACTGGACGAACTATTGGCTAAATTGCGTGATTATTTTGGTAAAGAAGCATTGCATATTGAATATCAGGTCAAGTCCAAAGCCGCCAAAGCTGTTTCTTATGAACAGGCCAAACCGGTCAATGTTCCACCACCACCTGCTGGCATGAGCATGGACGATGCGCTGGAACTGTATCAGGCTGAATCCCAGCCACAATATTCATAAATCCTGATCTTTAAAAAACCTTTAAATTGGAATCCTCATGAGTCAAATTGACAATGCTGCTGTTTCAGCACATCTCTCCCATGTGCGTATTGTCATGGTCAATACCACTTTACCTGCCAACATCGGCAGTGCTTTACGCGCCATGAAAACCATGGGCCTGTCCAAGCTGGTTCTGGTGGCGCCAAAAACCTATCCGCATCCGGATATTGATGCACTGGCCGCAGGCGCAACTGACCTGATCGAGCAGATCGAGATTGTAGAAACGCTCGAAGATGCCATTAAAGACTGTCAGATTGTATTCGGTACCAGCGCACGTAGCCGTACCATTCCCTGGCCGCTGTTAGATGTGCGCCCTGCTGCGACAAAAGCCATGAGCGCCGTGGTACAAGAGCAGCAAGAAGTTGCAATTCTATTTGGCCGTGAAGACCGCGGTCTGACCAATGAAGAACTGGCAATGGCCAACTATCACCTGACCATTCCAGTCAATACCGATTACGGCGTACTGAATGTGGCTCAAGCCATTCAGGTGATCTGCTATGAAATGCGCATGGCAGCCATGAGCCAGATTGAACAACCACGTGATGCTAAAGCAACCATGCAAGTCATTGATGGCATTGAAATGGAATGGGATGAGCCTTTGGTGAATCATGCGCAGATGGAACAGTTCTATCCGCATTTGGAAAAAATGCTGGCCGAAATTGAATTTATGGACCCAAAAAATCCAAGATTATTGCCTTTACGCTTGCGTCGTCTTTTTGGACGTATACAATTAGATCGTATGGAATATCATTTACTTCGTGGTATTTTCAGCCGCGTTCAGGCCTTAAATAACGGCACCTGGAAAAAATCTTCACATACATCATCACAGGACGAGGATCAAATCTAATGCTAAAACAGCTCAAAGAAGATATACAAGCTGTCTTTGCGCGCGATCCTGCAGCACGCAATACCTTAGAAGTCTTAACCACTTACCCTGGCATCCATGCGCTGATCATGCATCGCATGGCACATGAGCTATGGAACAAAGACTGTAAGGGAACTGCACGTGCGTTGTCTTCATTTAGCCGTTTTGCGACTGGTATTGAAATACATCCGGGCGCCAAGATAGGCCGGCGTTTCTTTATTGATCACGGTATGGGTGTCGTAATTGGGGAAACTGCAGAAATTGGCGATGATGTTACCCTCTACCATGGGGTGACTTTGGGTGGAACGACCTGGAATAAAGGCAAACGCCATCCAACTTTAGAAGATGGCGTGGTGGTTGGCGCTGGTGCCAAGATTTTAGGGCCATTTACTGTCGGTAAAAATGCCAAGGTCGGTTCTAATGCGGTCGTGACTAAAGCAGTTCCTGAAAACACGACGGCTGTGGGTAACCCTGCACGCTTTATTACCAAAAATAAACCGAAGGATGATGCAGAAACCCGTCGTCGTGATTATGCAGAAAGTATCGGCTTCCAGCCCTATGCTGCAACTGAAGACCAGTCTGATCCAATTCTGGAGGGTATGCGCATTCTACTGGACCGTATTCAGCAAAATGAAAAACGCATGAACAACTTGTGCAACCGTCTTTCTTTGCTGGATCCGACCTTTAATAAACAGCAACAAGATGGTCAGCCTTTAAGCAAAAAAGAATTACAGATTCTGGAAGAAGCGCGCCGTGAATGTGAAGCTCAGACCAGTCAGTCTAAAGCCTGAATAGAGCGTTCAATTCTGTAACATGCATTTACTTGCATGATCGTTAGAGTTTTCATAGACTGACGGTCATGTGATTTTTGTACTAGCTGTTTTAAAAAATAACACGAATGGATGAATATTATGACCTTTAAGCCCTTGGCACTTGCTTGTTTAGCATTCACAATGACTGCATGTTCGACCGTCTCTCAGAAGTCTGCTGAGAAACCTGTGGATCAAGTGGTTTTTGTAGAACCTGAATTAAGTCCGCCATTTTATGCATTAAATCCATTCAATTATAATGAACCACCTGCGTTTGAGGTGCATTTGCAAAAAGCTGCGGCTCAACCCGTGACCAAAATGGTCGTGACTCATCCAAATGATCCATCCAAGCAATTAACCTTGGATGTCAATAAACTGATTATTCCCATTGTAGACAGCAATACACGTTCAATGCGTTATGCGGCTCTGGCAAATACCAATGAAATCGACATCACCGAGATTGATGATTTCCTGCAAATGGTGGAAGGTAAAGCACGTCATTATCCACCACGTTTTAGCGATCGTCAGGAACGTCGTGGCTTTGAAGCCAAACTGCGTGAAGTCACTCAACAGCTGGATACTTTAGCTGCACGTGAAAATGCCTCTTTCGATGTTCTGGTACGTGCATTTAAAGCCAGTGTCATGGCACGTAATCTGGATCTGGGTTCAGTCTATACCACCAAATCCCTGACCTATGCACAACGGATTCTTAAGATCAACCAAGATGATCCTGAAGTGAACTTCTGGTTCGGCTTTGGCCTGTCTGAAGGTGGCGGTCAACGTGAAGCGATTCCTTATCTGGACAAAGCCATGAAAGCTGGCGTTCAGGAAGCCTATCTTGCTGCAGCCAATAATTATATTGCGCTGGAACAGAAAAAAAATGCGGCTCAAACCTTGGCAAACTATAAAGTGAAATACCCGCAAGAAGCTGAAGTGGCAGACCGTCTGATTCAGGAAATTGAGAAACAAGGTCGCTGGAATGTTTGGCAAGTTCTGCAAACCGCAAATCAAGCTCCAGCTGCTGCAACGCCTAAAACGCCATAATCAAAATTTATCTTCTTTCTCTGATTACAAATAGACTGCTACGGCGGTCTATTTTTATGAGAAAAAATTAGTAAAATACAAACCATTATCCAAACTTACAACTTAAATTCAGTGAAAGGTTTTATGCACGAAAAAATAAATAAAAGATTAATACTGTGCACTTTAGTCATCACCAGCGTGCTGAGCGGCTGTCAGGTGGTCAGTGTTAAGGAACAGGCGCTTAATGTCACACTCAGCAATGAGCGTGACAGTATTTTGACGCGCGACAAACTGAGCGAAGCCAGTCTGAATGTGTTGTCCATGACGGGGCGTGAAGCCCAGATCTGTATTGACCAGCCCGAAGAATGTGTAAAGGATCTTAAAAAGATTCCCCAGATTTTAGATGAACAATTACTTTCTACAGCAAGTGAGTTGTATCTCGCCAATTCTTTACAGAATGCCAAGTCAGCCGAGTGCAACACCAGTGTTTTGAGCAAGACCCAATCTCAGGAAAAGCAACAGCTGCAAAAACAGAATATCCAGAAATGTCTGGATCAGCAGCTCAGCATGCTGGATAAAAGCATTCGTTATAGTTATGCCTACCTGTTTAAAACCGAGCGTGCCCCGCAAGACCGTATTTTCGACAACCGTCAGGTTCAGATTCGTGATTTTTATAACCTGGCGATTGCTCATCTGATTCAACGCTATGCTGAACGTTATGAAACCAAGCGTTCCGGCCAACGGATTCAGGTGGGTAACAGTGTGTATAGCATTGATCTGGAAAATTTTCCGCAGCTGAAAAACCAGCCCATTGAGCAACTATTATCCACCTACAACATGAACTTCTCTGGGCTTCGTTCAATTACCCGTCGTGACGGTTTTGGTTCAGAGTTTTTAGTGGTTCTACCGGAGCAGCAACCATCCGAAAAAGATAAAAAATATATTACTGACCCACTCAATCACAAATATCCGAATGGTATCAATCCCAATATCCACGCAGCACGATATCTGGCCACCACGATCACCGCTGTACCTAAATCAGCCAATAGTACTGAACAGATTTTATCGACCTCCGAATTTCATCTGAAACTCTATGATCCCTATAAATATGAAAAAATTAAGGTCGCTTCTAAGGAATATGCTCTGGCAGCCAATTTTTCAGCACCTTATGGTTTATGGCTGGCCGAGAACAATCTGGGGCGTCTGGCCTATCTGACCCTGATTGATCGGGATGATAGTCTGAGCATGCCCCACCTGTATATGCTTGAACCTTATAATCCGAACAAGAAGATCCTGGTATTGGTCCATGGTCTGGCCAGCAGCCCCGAAGCCTGGATTCGTATGACCAACGATATTATGGGGGATCCGGTTCTAAGAGAAAACTTTCAGGTCTGGCAGGTGTTTTATTCTACCAACATGCCGATTCTGGAAAGCCGTTTTCAAATCAATGCACTGGTTCAGCAAGGATTTGCCCAGGTCGCGAACAATGCCGCAGCTAAAAAAGATGCAGTACTGGTCGGACATAGTATGGGCGGCGTGATTGCCCGTTTGATGGTCAGCAATGCCGATATCAGCCAAGATGCTTTTAAACTGGTACAAAATACCCGTATTGAACAGTTTAAGGATAAACCGCTGTTTCAAGCACGCCTGCAAATGCAGCCGATTCCAAATTTTAGTCGGGCGATTTTCTTGGCCACACCGCATCGTGGCACAGAATATGCCAATCGCTGGCATACCAAACTGGCGCGTAAAATTATTCGGGTTCCAGGTGCATTTTTAGGTGCCTTTGCTGATACTTTACAAGGCGAAATCGGATTAAAAGAATTTGTCAAAGAACTGGGACATGACCTGATTCAAAACGGCCCGAGTGATTTGAGTGAAAATTCGAAATTCAATGCGCTAACTAAAAACATTCAGCCCTATACCGGCTTCAAATTTCACTCCATCATCGGTAATACCGTAGATACTACAGAACCTCAGCTGATGAGTGATGGCATTGTTTCCTACGAAAGTGCTTATTTGCAAGGTGCAGTATCTAACAAAGTAATTAAGGGTGGTCATTCCATTCAGGAAACCCCTGAGGCCGTACTGGAATTGCGCCGGATTCTCAGATTACACCTATCTGACCTGGGTCTTTATGATCCCGAATAAACAATTCCCTTAATTTAAATCAACCACTGCATGTTCACATCCGGTGGTTTGTTTTTTAAAATTGGAAATCATGCTGAATAAAAGTTCAGACCGACAGATCTGTCGCACGACTTAAACATTCATCTGGAATTTCATTTCTTTCTAAAAATTAAATTTGATAGACTTGTTTCAATCTTGATTTAAAGCACCCTAAGATAAGCGACCTCATTCACTATGCTCCTGAACAGATCCTCGATAAAATATTTTTATAGATCTGTTTAGATGTGCTTTAATTTTTTGTGCATACGCTGCTTATCAGTATTTGCATTTCTCTCTTGTTGAAAGGATTTATTTTTAATGACCAGTTCGGAAATTATGGCTGATCTTTCTACCTTAACGCCCATGATGCAGCAATACATGTCGGTGAAAGTGCAGCATCCACACTCATTGATGTTTTATCGTATGGGTGATTTTTATGAACTGTTCTTTGAAGATGCACACAAGGCAGCCAAAATTTTAGGCATTACCCTGACCCATCGCGGTAAAGCCAATGGTCAGCCGATCCCAATGGCAGGTGTGCCTTACCATGCAGCCGAAGGCTATCTGGCCCGTCTGGTCAAAAAAGGCGAAACGGTGGTGATCTGTGAGCAGATTGGTGAGGGCGAGAGCACTCGCGGTAAGGCTCCCATGGAGCGCGGCGTGGTAAGGATTATCACCCCGGGCACCCTGACCGATGATGCCATGCTCGGTGCACATCAAAGCTCTAATCTGGTGGCTTTATGTATTCAGCAAAATCAGATCGGGATTGCACTGCTCGATCTCAGTGCCGGCTTATTTAAAGTACAGCAGCAGGATTATGATCTTAACCAGCTCATGATTGAACTGGCGCGCTTAATGCCAAGCGAAATTTTGCTGGATGAAAATACCGCTGATCCGATGCTGACCGAGCAACTCAAGCAGCAACTTGATATTTCCGTGACGAAGCGTCCCAATGTGGACTTTAGCCTGAACAATGCACAAAAAACCTTGTGCGACCAGTTTGCCGTCAGCACACTTTCCGGTTTCGGGATTGATCATTTGCCGTTGGCAAAAGCTGCCGCTGCGGCACTGATTCACTATGCCAAAGAAACCCAGAAAACCGCTTTACCACATATTCGTTCGATTCAGCTAGAACAGAGTTCCGACTTTATTGCCCTAGATCCAGTGACGCGTCGCAATCTGGAACTGATTGAGCCTTTATTTGAGCATGGTACTTCACTGTTTCAGTTAATTAATGATTGCCAGACGGCTATGGGTGGACGCTTGCTGAGTCGCACCCTGATGCAGCCTTTGCGTGACACTGCCTTGCTGGATGAACGTTTAGATGCCATCCAGGCCCTGCTACAAGGTTTCCATGAAGTACCTGTACGTTTGGTACTTAAGGAAATTAGCGATATTGAACGTGTCCTGAGCCGAATTGCTTTGGGCAGTGCCCGACCGCGGGATCTGGTACAACTACGTCAGGCCTGTGCGCAAATTCCATTTTTACGCCATGCCCTACAGCCGATTGTCAGTCAACAACAGTCTGAGCTATTAATCCAGCTAAATGAAGAACTCGGAGATTTCCATGGCCTGCATCAACGCTTGATGTCTGCCATCGTAGAAAATCCGCCGGTATTGCTGCGTGATGGGAATGTGATTGCCGAAGGCTTTGATAGTGAACTGGATGAATTACGTCAGATTCGTGATCACGCCAGCCAGTTCCTGATTGATCTGGAAATTAAAGAACGTGAAGCCAGCGGAATTCCGGGACTGAAAATTGGTTATAACCGAGTGAGTGGTTATTATATTGAACTCTCACGTGCTCAGGCCGAACAGGCACCCGAGCACTATATCCGCCGTCAGACTCTGAAAAATGCTGAACGCTATATCACACCTGAACTGAAAGCCTTTGAAGATAAGGTTTTATCCAGTGAATCCCGTGCTCTGGCGCGTGAAAAAATGCTGTTTGAAATGCTGCTGGATGAATTACGTCAGGATATCGGCAATTTACAGATGATGAGCAGTGCCATTGCCCAGATTGATCTGGTGGCAAACTTTGCCCATCAGGCACGTTTACGCAACTGGTCACGTCCAAAATTCAGCCCTGAAGTCGGTGTAAGTATCACTGCTGGCCGTCATCCGGTGGTGGAAGCTTTAAGCAAAACTGCTTTTACACCGAACGATACGCGACTGGACTTTTCCCATCGCATGGCGATTATTACCGGACCCAATATGGGCGGTAAATCGACCTTTATGCGCCAGACCGCATTGATCGTCTTGCTGGCGTATTGCGGGGCTTATGTACCTGCACAAGCTGCGACTTTAGGGCCTATTGACCGGGTTTTCACCCGTATTGGTTCTGCCGATGATTTATCAACTGGCAAATCGACCTTTATGGTGGAAATGACCGAGACTTCGCAAATTCTGCATCATGCCACCAGTCAGTCGCTGGTACTGATGGATGAAGTCGGTCGTGGCACCAGTACCTATGATGGCCTGTCTCTGGCCTGGGCCTGTGTGCTGGATCTGAGCAAACGCATTCAATGCCTGTGTCTATTCGCAACCCATTATTTTGAGCTGACCGAACTCGATAAAGAAAGCGGCATTGATAACTACCATGTCACGGCTAAAGAACTGAATGGCAATCTGATTTTGTTACATAAGGTACAACATGGCCCTGCCAGCCAGAGTCATGGCTTACAGGTGGCGAAACTTGCCGGTATTCCGGCATCAGTCATTAAAGAAGCACAAAACCGCTTAAAGATTCTGGAAAAGCAGCAACTGGCCAAACCAAAGAGTTTACAACATGATCTATTTGCACTGCCGGAAATTGTAGAGCCAGTGGAACGTATTATCGAAATTGAGAAAGAATCTCCAGCTCTCGAATTACTTGAGGACATCGATGTAGACAACCTGAGTCCACGCGAAGCCTTAGCACAATTATATGCACTAAAAGATTTACTCAAACAGCCGGGGTAATTCTCTAAGTCATAGACCTCATCCCGTATGGGGTCTAGCACTGATTTATACTTGAATTTAGCCCTATTCCGGCTTTTTTCAAATTTAACAGCCCTATATATAACAAATATCAATAAAAGGAATTGTTAGTTCCCCCTGTTTTTGCCTAAAATACAGTATTCGTAAATAGAACCATATTTTTTAGGTAGCTGTCGCCATGACCTTCGTTGTCACTGAAAATTGTATTAAATGTAAATATCAAGACTGTGTTGAAGTTTGCCCTGTAGACTGTTTCTATGAAGGTCCTAACTTCCTGGTGATTAACCCGGACGAGTGCATCGACTGTGCCTTATGCGAACCTGAATGTCCGGCGAATGCAATTTTCTCTGAAGATGAATTACCAGAAGGCCAAGAAGTATTTATTGAATTGAATGCTGACCTGTCGCAAAAATGGCCAAATATCACACAAATTGGTGACCAGCCAGCAGATCGTGAAGAATGGAATGGTAAAGCTGACAAATTACAATATCTTGAAAAGTAATTAATTTCAGTTAAAAAAGATCAGCACATGCTGATCTTTTTTATACTCAATCCACACATTTTATTGCAATATTCTCCAAATTTCTCCGTATATTTAGTCTAAAATGGCGCTATTTATAAATATCTGATTTCTATAAATGAAGAATTTTGCAAAGGGATTATTGAGTCTGTGTGTAATCCCTCTCGTTTTTGTGGGTTGTACCACGACCACAAAACCACCGGGACAGACCGTGCCCGATGGAAAGCGGATTTATATTCCCCAAGAACGTGTTCAATACGACCGCAAAGTCCAGCCTAAAACTGTACCTTATCTGTATACCCACTGGGTCTCTGCGCTGGATAATTTATCACGTGTACGTGAGTACGAAGTCTTTCTGGAACGCAATGGCGTAGGTAATATTATTCCCAGTTTTGAATTAATGCGCACCGCGCGGGACTGGGCCAAATGTGGTCGTTCACAGTACATGATTCCAAGCCGTGAATTATGGGCCAATCAGGTTCCAACCTTGCGTGTATTTAAATATTTAGTAGCTGCCAATGTCCTGACTGATTTTGAAGTCACTTCCGTCTATCGTGACCTGCCTTTAAACCAGTGTGCCGGTGGCGCCAATTCTTCACGCCATCTGTATAATTCTGCCATCGATTTTCGTATTGGCCCAGAATATCCACAAGCGCAAGACTATAGTTATATTGAAAATACCAAGTTCAAACTGTGCCAGTTCTGGGCGCAACATGGTCAAAGTCTGAATATGGGACTCGGCATGTATGCTTCTGGTCAGATCCACATCGATACCCAAGGTTACCGTACCTGGGGGCCAAGTCTGGGGCGAAACTCCTCAATGTGTAATTACTAAGTCATGACAACGGCTATACAAAGTTCATTTAAGACTTTATATAGCCTAAAAAAACAGCAGCTATAGCACAATAAATTGCGCTATGCCGCGAAAAGTTTAAAATGCACCCATCGCAATTGATGGTGCTAAAACTATGCAACACATGTGGACAGACATTGACAACTACATTGAGTCACATTTAATTCCTGAAGATCCCATCCTGAACCAGACGCTGGAAAATACTGCTGCGCATGGTCTGCCAGATCATCTGGCTGTAGCAGCAAATCAAGGCATGTTGTTGCAGATGCTGATCCAGATGAATCAATGTAAACGTGTACTGGAACTCGGAACATTTGCCGCATACAGCACCATGTGGTTGGCACGTGCTTTGCCCGATGATGGTTATATCCTGACAATTGAAGGACGTGATACCCACGCGGCAATGGGTCAGGAAAATATTGACTGTGCCCAGCTCAAGCAAACTGTTGAACTGAAATGTGGTCGTGCAGCAGATGTACTCAAAGCTCTACCCGCAGAGACCGAGACTTTTGATTTTATCTTCATTGATGCAGACAAACAGAGTTATCCGGAATATCTGGAACTCAGTTTAAATCTGTCGCATTCAGGTACACTTATTTTTCTGGACAATGTAATCCGTGCAGGCGAGATTATCAATCCGGACAATCACAAGCCAAGTATTGAAGGCATCCGTGATATGTTTAAAGCGCTGCAAAATCATCCACGTATATTATCTTGTACCGCTTTACAGACTGTAGGCAGTAAAGGACATGATGGTTTTGCACTCGCGATTGTCAAATAAAACCAGAAGAACAAAAATCACCCAGCCCCATATTTATTATATATAACATTAACTTAAAAACATTAACCACAGAGTTATCCACAATATATGAGGATAACTCTGATCATTTTTAAATCAAGCTGTAACAATTTACGTTGAAATTTTTATTTTGTTTGCTTTTTAGGCAATCCTCACTTTGCAACCAGTAAAGGCACCTTGGAATTACGGAAAATTGTGGTGGCAATACTACCGAGGAAAAACTGATGGATTTTGCTGTGACTAAATGCGCCCAGAACAATCAGTTGAATACCCATCTCCTGTTGATAGGTCAAAATATTCTCGGCGACATCGCCATAGCGATATTGCGGCACTACATCTAGACCCGCTTGAGTCAGATATTGCAGCGGCTCAGTTAAAATTTCGGCATGATCGCCAATATATAACAGGTGACATTGTAATAAACGCAGCAGATCACTTTCCGCAATCCGTCTCATCATTTTGATACAGGTTGGAGAATATTCATAGGCAAAAATAAATCGTGTTGGCGGTTTAAACTGCTCCCCAACGGTCATCACGGTACAATTGGCGCCACGAATAAAGTTTTCGACATTGGTGCCGATCGGTTTGTTTTTTTCCGCTGAGCGTTCACCGAGCAATCCAATTAATGCGATATCATCCGGCTCAAGAATCTGGAAACTTTGCTCCAGAAAATCCCCTTTTTCCTGAATATGTGTGGTTTGAATACCATGTTCGGCTAAAATCCGCTCGGAAATATGTTGCAGCAGATTATTGCTATAATCCAAGGCAATTTCGCTTTGTTTTTGTTCAAGCTCGGCCAATTCCTTCAGCAACATGGCATTGCTTTCAAACCCGATTACCCCACTGATCTCGCCCAGATGATAACTGGCCGGGTAATAATCCAAGACCTGTAACAAAACCAGTTCACGTCCAGTCTGTTTGGCAATCCATGCAGCCGCGTCTGCCAGCGCGTTTATACATGGTGAAGAGTCGATGCAGGCGATGACACGTTTCATGTTTAGCCTCTCTATTTATGATAAAAATTTCTTTGTTATTTTTAACTTAGCATAAGCTTTATAAAATGTGCAGCAAAATCTGTAAGGCTTGAATTGAAATATGTTAACTTTTATGTGATTGACCGATAATTAGAAGAATAATTCGGCCATTAGACCAAACACTTAAATTCAGGTCATTAAAATGCGTTTAAAATCATTTTCTAATTTATACCAGCGAAATTCCCTTTTGCTGTCAGGAAATCAGCAATACTGTTGCACAAGGAAGAAGTCTTTATAAAATCCGCTCATGCCCTTGCGACGCAATGCTTCTCATCCGAAAGGGAGAAAGGGCTTTTAATATCTCATGGATTTAAATATCAATAGAACCATCATTTTCTGATTGATGAAAGAGATCTACCGAGTGTAAAGCTTTATTCGCGATATCGAATAAAGCTTGCAGGATTCCCAGCAACGATGGCCCGTGCTTCGACATCTTTGGTGACCATACTGTCCATTCCGACAATGGCCTGATCTGCGATTTTAACGCCATCTTTAATACCGACATGTGCGCCGAGCCAGACATCCCGGCCAATTTCGATGCCTTGTGAGCGTACCGCTTGCTGATAAATTGGCTGTTCTAGCTGCATACCGTGATCAAATGCATACAGATGACAATACGCTGCGATACGCACTTGATCATGCAGTTTAATCCCCAGCCGGCCACCATCCAAAATACAGTGATGATTGATCGCCACTTCATTACCAATATCCAGTGGGCCATGCAGGGTGCAATCTGCGGCGATAAAGGTATTATCGCCAATGACGATCTTGCGTCCCGGTTCCGCAAAAATATGTGCCAGTGGTGAAATAAAACAGTTTTCACCAATCTCGACGGTTTCCATTTCCATCAGATAAGCCTGATATTCTTTTTGCCAAGCTTCTGCCCAGCCACGGTTTTTCGGCTTTAAGGACCAGTATAGCCAAGGCATATAGTTCAGGCGATGTTTATGCTGCTCACGATATTTCAGTAATGGATCTGCTTCAGTCATCTGTTGCTTCTTCTATGATTTTGAGCTGTTCACGGCCACGAGTCACATCCTGAATTTTTAAAGCAAAAGCTTCAATCTGATGCTTCTGCAACTGTGCCTGAACCTGAACGCCTTCGGCACTATAGTCTTCCTGATAATCGATTTGCTGCTGATTCAGTTCATACTGAAAAATGGCCCATTCATTAAACTGACAGAAAAATTGCACTTTTTTCTTTTCAATCAGTTCAATTTTGTCTGCCAGCAGCAAGCATTGTCCAGCGCAGCCGCCATAGGCACGAACCAAACCTCCAGTGCCGAGTTTAATCCCGCCATACCAGCGATTGACCAGCACCAGTACATTAGTCAATTCATTACCTTCAATGGTGGCGAGAATCGGGCGCCCCGCAGTGCCTGAAGGTTCACCATCATCATTAAAGCGCACCTGATGGCCAATTTTCCAGGCCCAGCATTGATGCGTGGTACTTGGATCACGATAAGCGTCCAGAAAATCTTTGACCTGCTGTTCATTTTCTACAGGGGTCGCAAATGCCTGAAATCGGCTTTTTTTGATGTCTTCCTCAAAACTGACCAGGCTGGCAAGCGTATATGGCATAACTTCGGGCTTTAAAATCGAACCCTGGCAGTATACCTGCTTTACTCCAACAAATAAAAAGCCTCTCCATGGAGAGGGCCCGATTTGACTCGATTGTTTGACTCAATGGCCTGAAAGGATTAGCGTTCCCGCAACGCTTCTTTGGCCTTGTTGAATGGCTTGATCAGATAATCCATGACAGTTTTTGAACCGGTGCGAATGTCTACCGTGGCCACCATACCTGGGGTGATATTAAACTCCTGACCCGCATTATTATTCAGTTTGTCACTGTCCGTGCGGATATAGACCCGGTAATAGAACTGATCCTGCTTGACTTCATCACGGATGGTGTCTGGTGAAATCATCGCAACTTTACCATTCAACCCACCATAGATTGAATAATCATATGCTGTAATTTTAACCAGTGCTTCCTGATCTGGACGAATAAAGGCAATATCACGTGGCGAAATCCGCGCTTCAACCAGTAGTTTTTCGTCGAGTGGCACGATGGTCATCAGCTTTCCATTTTGTGGAATCACACCGCCCAAGGTCATCACATCAATTTCTTTTACGATACCGCGTACCGGTGATTTAAAAATAGTCCGGCTCAACGTATCTGACTTGCCGCGTACCACCTGCTGCTGAGTTTCCACATCGGTATTGGCTTTGGACAGCTCTTCCCGCGCGCTCACATAATATTGATTACGAATATCATTCATTTGATTACGCAGGTCGTTGGCTTCACGTTTTAAGCGCAGTACTTCAACCTCACTGGCTGCCCCTTTGGCCACCAGTGGTGCTGTCATTTCCAGCTCTTGCTGTACCAGTACCAAGGCCTGTTCTAGACCGGCCACGGATTCCTCCAGATTGGCACGACGTGACTGATACAGTGCCGTTTCTTCTTTCACCAGTTTTGGATATTTCAAGACTTCTTCGGGAAATACCAATGGCGTACCGCTCACTTCCGCGCGTAAGCGAGCTGAGGTCGCACGTGATGAAATCAGTAAGGATTCAGATTCACCGACATTGGATTCAAAACGGGTCGGGTCGAGCTGAGCCAACACTTGGCCGCGCTCTACAATTTCACCTTCTCTAACATTGAGCGTGGTCAAAATACCGCCTTCTAAAGACTGAACCACCTGCTCTTTAGAAGATGGAATCACTTTACCCGTACCGGTAGAGACTTCTTCCAGGCTAAATAACCAGGCCCAGATCAGCAATACCAATAAACCAATGCCGACAATCCAGATAATGACACTCGATTTCGGTAAAGGTGGTTCCTGAAAGCTGACTTTGCTTGAACGTTTTAGTTCTTTGAGTTCACTCATGCACTTGCTCCAACAACCCGCTTATTGCCACCCTGTGACTGATTCAGGATCTGATCTCGTGGACCATCCATGACAATTTTTCCATCATTCACCACAATAATACGATCCACCAGCTCCAGTACCGCACGGCGATGCGTCGCAACCACCATGGTACGATGGCTCAAATAACTTTTAAGATGATCAATCAACTGCTTTTCTGACACATCATCAATCGCAGCAGTAGGCTCATCTAGCAGTAGAATTTTCGGTTGACGGATCAATAACCGTGTTAACAACAGCGCCTGACGCTGACCGCCAGAAAAACCAACACCACCTTCCAGAATGATATGATCCAGACCTTCTTTTTTCTCCTGCACAAAAGCGAATGCACCCGTGATTTGCAGCGCTTCCAGAATTTGCTGATCGGTGGCCAAGGGCGCACCCAAGCTGAGATTTTCACGAATCGAACCATAAAATAGCTGCGAGTTCTGGTTCAGCAAGCCCATATCACGGCGTACATCTGAAGGATCGATCAGGGTTAAATCAATACCATCCAGTTTGACCTTGCCCTGTAATGGCGTCTGCATCCCGGACAAGAGCTGCAACAAGGTTGATTTCCCGGCACCGTTACGGCCCAGAATCGCAATCTTTTCACCCGGTTTGATTTCAAGCTTTGGAATCATCAGGCTTGGTTTTGGATCATCTTCACCGTACTTGAATACCACACCACTGAGTTCATAATGACCATCCAGAGCTGGGCGATGAATCAGATGAGAATAATCCGGCTGATCGACCGATTTTTTCATCAACTCATCCAGACCGGCTTTGGCCACTTTGGCCTGTTGCAGACGACCCAACACGCCAGTAATTTGTGAAATGGGTGCCAGCATTCGTGAAGACAGAATCGAACAGGCCACCAATGCACCTGTGGTCATCTCGCCGTCCATCACCGCAAAAGCACCGACCAATACCACAATGGCAAAGGTCAAGCCTTGGATTTTTTGGGTCCAGGCCGTCATCAAACCCACAATCTTACGTTGCTGCATGCTGACATCGGCTGAAACTTCATTCATATGGTTCCACTGATTCTGGAAGCGTGTTTCAGCTCTGAGCAGCTTGATATCTTCAATCCCTTGCACGGCTTCTACCAGCAAGGCATTACGGATGGCAGATTCACGCATGCCCAGCTGAGCCAGTTCTGCCAGTTTTTTCTGCGCCAGAATGCCAGGCAGAATCATCAGTGGCACCACCAGCAGCATCACCCAGAACAGGTTGCCGCCAATCACCCAGAAAATCCCTAAGAACAGGAAGAAAAATGGCAGGTCGGCAATCGCAGTCACTGTGGTTGAAGTGACCAGTTCGCGTACCCCTTCCAGTTCCCGAATCTGCGAGATAAAGGTACCAGTCGATTTGGAACGTTCACTATTTTTGATGCGCAAAGAATGGCCAAATACCCGATCCGAAATTTTCAGATCAGCACGTTTACCAATAATGTCTGACAGATAGATTCGGGAGACGCGTAAAACAAACTCGAAAATTGCCGCAATCAGCACACCGCCAGCCAAAACCCATAAGGTAGGAATCGATTGTGATGGAATCACGCGGTCATACACGTTCATCGAGAAAACAATCGTGGCCAGTGCCAGAATATTCGCGATTAAAGAGGCGAACATGACATCGATATAACGTTTCCAGTCATTCAAGACAATTGACCAGAACCAGTTTTTCTCGAACGGCTTGATATATTCATCCACCCGCGCATCCGGCACAGAAGATTCGGGACGCAGAACATACAGATGCTTTACGCCCGTCTCTAACTGTTCAACCGTGAAACTTTGAGACAAGCCTTCATCGCCACTGAGCTGTATACTGACGTTAGCTTGGGTGTCGATGCGTTCAATCACACCCACATCCCCACTCTCAAACTCCACCAGCAAAGGCAAACGCCACGGATTCAGCAAGCTGCTGTCAAATTTATTTTTACGGACATTTAAACCAATCTGCCGGCTGACAATTTTGAGCATCTCGTCGATGTCATGATGCTGGTTCCAGTCCAGTTGCAGACGAATCCGCTCCTCAGAAGGTTCAATCCGGTAATGTCTGGCAATATTCAAAACCGCTTTAAGCCACGGTTGATAATTTATTGTAGTACTCATGGCTGAACTTCAAACCCCTGAATAGAAATACGGTTAAGCGCGTAAATATCCCGTGTACGGCCGGTAACCTGAATATATTGCACAATCGCCGAATAGATGTCATAGCGCGCAGATTCAATTTCCTGTGCTGCACTATGAATCGCCTGTTCTGCGTTGAGCAAATCCACCACGGTTCGGGTACCCAATTTATATTGTTCTTGATACAGCTCTTTGGTTCGTACCGTGGTTGCACGACGTTGGGATAAAACTCCCATTTGTTTTTGCTTATTTTCAATCTGCTCACGAATCAAGCGAACCTGATCCAGTACATCCAGATAAACCGTATTGACCTGCGCACGTGCAGCTTCTTCGGCATAACTGGCAGAACGTGCCTGAGAGCGTGCTGCGCCACCCTGATAAAAATTACTGCTGGCTTCAATCATGATTGAATTATAAAAGCCGTCATCTTCATTATTATTCGGATTTCGCCCATTAACAGCCTGACTTAAACTGCCTTTCAGATGAATGCTTGGATAACGACTTAAACGTGCCTGATCTTTTTGAAAGCGTGCAACCTCTACACCCGATTGTGCCAGAATCATATTGGGAATCTGGGTAAATTCCGGATCCTGATACAGATCGGCCTGCGCCACAATACGTTCTGGAATCTCCCATTCCACCGCAGACACATCAAACCCCAGCAAAGTGCGTAAACGTTGCTGATATTGTCTGAGCTGGGTCTGCTGCACCAGCAGGTTCGATTGTGCCGCTTCCAGATTGGACTGAGCCTGAATTGGATCGGCCTGACTGCTGATACCGGCACGGGCACGCAAATTGGCAATTTCTGCAATCCGTCCAATGCCCTGAATCTGTTGCTGGGCAATTTTGGTAATTTCCTGATAACGCTTGATATTAACAATCGCATCTGCCACTTCAAAAGCCACCTGATCCAGACTGACCAGCACCCTTGCCTGCTCTTCTGCCAATCTGGCTTCCTCGATACTGACATTGGTTTTGATCTTGCCAAAGTCATACAGCATCTGTGTTGCATTTAAGGAAACCACTTGACGTCCACGCTCACCCGAGGTCAGATCACCGGTCCCCAATCCGCCCGATAACTGCGGATAATAGGCTGCTTTTGCCACATCAATATTGGCCGCCTGTGCAGACAGGGTAGAAATACTCTGGCTAATTTCAGGACGTCGCTGAACTGCGGTATGGATCGCTTCCACCACATTCATCTTTTGTGGAATAGGAGCCACGATAGGGCTGGTAGCAGACTGTCCCTGTTGTGGCTGGGTAATCTGTGGCAGTTCAGCTACCTGAGAAGTGTCTAATGAGTAGCGACTGAGTGACGTAATATCAACTGAATGCGCTGACCCTGTTGGCTCTGGTGCAATCAGTTTACTTAAACCGTTTTTAATATTTGCAAAATGGTTTTGCGAAGTTTCTGCATGTGCCAAGGAAATAGATAAAGGCAAAAGAAGACTCATGAAGATCCCCCTTTTTTTATCGGTTTTCCCCTGAACATTTTTTATGTGTACCCTAAATCGCATAATAATTAATGTTTCGTATTTTAGCTTAACAATATATCAAATCGTTGTAAAAGATACTTTTTTAACGTTGATTTGATGAAAAAAAACCCTCATCCGACAATTGGTGCCGTGATGTGGGTATCTTACAGACATAAAAGCTGTTTATACGGTAAAATCATCACCTAAATAAACTTTTCTTACTGTTTCATTGGCCAGAATTTCTGCTGGCGTACCTTCAGCAAGCAATGCTCCCTCACTCACAATATAAGCATGTTCACAAATCGCCAGCGTTTCACGCACATTATGATCGGTAATCAATACCCCAATCCCACGATCTTTCAAAGTGGTGATGATATCTTTAATATCACCAACCGAGATCGGGTCGACACCAGCAAAAGGTTCATCGAGTAACATAAATTTTGGATCTGCCGCCAATGCACGAGCAATCTCGGCACGGCGTCGCTCACCACCGGAAACACTCATTCCTAAAGAATCTTTGATATGAGTGATTTTAAAGTCGGCCAAAAGTTCCGCCAGACGTTGCTGACGCTGAGCCTTGGTCAAATCCTTGCGGGTTTCCAGAATCGCCATAATATTTTGTGAAATTGTCAGCTTGCGGAAAATCGATGCTTCTTGCGGCAAATAGCCAATTCCCTTGCGTGCCCGTTCATGCATGGCCAGATCAGAAAGATCCAGATCATCCAGATAGATTTCACCTTTATCCATACGTACCAGACCGACGACCATATAGAAGCTGGTGGTTTTACCTGCACCATTAGGGCCGAGCAATCCGACAATCTGGCCACTTTCCATACTAAAAGACACATCTTTCACCACCCAGCGCTTATTATAATTTTTCGCCAGATGTTTGATGGTCAAGGTTTGAACTTGCTGCGATTGTTCCATTAATCACGTGCTCCTGGAAAGGATTGTGAAGCTGATGGTGGAATCACAATTTTTACACGACCTTCAGCTGAACCGGTTTTATTCGGTGTACCAATCGCTTCAACATCACCTTTATTCATACTATATTTTAAAGTCGCACCACGAATACTGGCCCCATCCTGCTGCAATAAGGCATTACCGGACAGGGTAATAATTCCGGTTTCAGCATTGTAGACAATTTTCTGAGCCTGACCTTTGGTTAGACCTTTGGAGGCATCTACTTTTTGCTGGAACTGTGTCGGGCTACCGGTAGCCGTAATCAGGCTAATCTGGCGCTTATTGTTCAGATTGGCCACAATTGAATTGGCTTGCAGCTTCATGGTGCCCTGTTCAATGATGACATTGCCAGAATAGGTCGTCACCCCAGTACGCTCATTAAAAGTCGCGCGATCCGCCAGTAAGGTGATCGGCTGGTTACGGTCAGATGGCAAGGCGAAGGCCGCGATTGAAGCAAGTCCAATCACAGTCGCCAGCGCAGTGCGCTTCAGGAAAGTGTGCATCATTTTGACTTTAGGAATTTGGTTCATACTTTCCTCGAATATTAAAGAATTCGTATTGACCATCATTAAGATTGGCTTTAAGACCCTGGCTGATAAATTCAGCCTGTGGAGACTCCACGATCACCGTTTTATCAGTTTCAATTTCACGTGTTTTTGGAAAAGCCGTCAGCTCCTCAGTACGGAACTCTAACTGTCCATTTTGCATGATTTTGGTGGCAAGCACTTCTTGAGAGAGTACAACTTTTGTATTGTCATCATAGCCATGCGCCATTTTGGCAGAGAAAGTCGCATCGACTTGAGCATTGTCATAGGTCGAAGCTTGCAGGTTTTCCAGTTTGGAGGTCTGTTGCTGCAGGTTCTGCTCAAGTCGATCCACTTGGGCGCGAACCGATAACATACCTGATTCATCTGTCTGGGTTAAGTTAATCTCTTGAGCGGAATAGGTCATGCTGCGCGCGGAGTCCGTCTGCAGCTTATTGCCCTTGCCACTGTAATAATAATAACCACCACTTATTGCGGCAATCATCACAGCCGTAATATATAAAACTTTAGTATCCATAAGCGGTGTACTTAATCCAAAAGATATGACTTATTAATAAGGCGCACGAGTATATTTTTCAAGTAACTCTTGGTATACGCCTTTGGACATCAGCAGCATATCGCAGATTTCACGTACTGCACCACGGCCACCCAGCGCCTGAGTCACCAGATCTGCACGGCGACGAACTTCGACATGACCATTCGGTACGGTCACTTTCATGCCAGCAATGGCAAAAGCAGACAGATCAGGCCAGTCATCGCCCATATATAAGCAGTCTTCAGGGTCGATATTGAGCTGTGCACATGCTTCGCGTAGTGCTGTGCCTTTATCTTCACGGCCCTGATAGACCAGATCCACACCCAGATCCGACATTCGTTTTTCGACAATATTACTTTTACGGCCAGTGATAATAATCACATTGATTCCAGCCTGCTGAACCAGTTTCATGCCCAGACCATCGCGGATATCGAATGATTTGATTTCATCACCAGTATTGGTCAGCGTTACAAAGCCGTCACTTAAAATACCATCTACATCAAGCACTAATGCTGCAATATGACGTGCCTGCTCTAATAATACATAAGATGCCATTTATTAATTTACCCCAGCCTGAATCAGGTCATGCATACTAATCACACCAATCACTTTATTGGCCTCATCAACCACTACAAACTGGTTGATTTTACGTTCATTCATACGTTCCAGTGCCACGACTGCACGTGCTTCCTGAGAAATCGTAAGCGGATTCTTGGTCATCACGTCCTGAATCGCCAGATTGACATCAAAACCTTGCTGTTTATCAATTAAACGACGCAAGTCACCATCGGTAAAAATCCCCAGCAAGACATCATTTGCATCTACGACCGTGGTCAATCCCAGACGTTTGTTGGAAATTTCATACAATACTTTGTTCATGGCGGTATCTGGTGAAACTTTAGGTAAATCATTACCCGTACGCATCAGGTGTTTTACATGTAATAACAAGCGCTTACCCAAAGCTCCGGCGGGATGCGAGCGGGCGAAATCATCTGAAGTAAAACCACGCGCATCCAGTAACGCCACAGCCAAAGCATCGCCTAAGGCCAAGGTGGCAGTCGTTGATGAGGTGGGTGCCAACCCGAGCGGACAGGCTTCCTGAATATTGCCCAGAGTCAAAGCCACATCGGCATTTTGTGGCATTGGGCCACGCTCATCGCCGCTAATGGTAATTAAAGGAATTTCAAGATGTTTGATGAGTGGCATCAGCATCATGATCTCATCACTCTTGCCTGAGTTTGAAATCGCAATCAGCACATCACCCGCGACCAGCATTCCCAAGTCGCCATGACCGGCTTCACCCGGATGCATAAAGAATGAGGGTGTTCCGGTCGAAGCAAAGGTCGCCGCCATTTTACGGCCAATATGACCTGATTTGCCCATTCCGGTAATTACCAGACGGCCAGTACACTGTAGAATAATTTCACAGGCCCGGCTAAAACGGCCATCAATCTGTGTGGCTAAAATCTGTAATGCTTGTTCTTCGATACGCAAGGTTTCAAGTGCAACTTTCTGGAAGTCTATTTGATTTGGCATATTTGGTGGGTTCAAAGTAGGTTTACCTTAACTCTATATAGAGTTGACTCAGTCTAGCAAAAAATAATTTTCGCAATTTTATCATATCTATGCAAATGTCAGGTTTCAAAATGTAGAGCTTTTCATAAAACTTAAACAGAATGTTTAGAAATTTTCCTGACCAAAAGCTCTTCATTATTCAGAATTTCATTATGTTAATCAGTTCTGATTTTCCTTTTTATTTTGCGTAGGCAATAAAAAACCCCAATCTTTCGATCAGGGTTTTTTGAATTTTGGAGCGGGAAACGAGACTCGAACTCGCGACCCCAACCTTGGCAAGGTTGTGCTCTACCAACTGAGCTATTCCCGCAATATGGGAGTGAATTATAGAGAGTTTCTGCTAACTGTCAACTCTCTATTGATTCAACTGTCGAATTAATCAGCACGACGCCATACAGTTCCTTGACGGGTATCTTCCAGCACCACTCCTTGGTCTAATAAAGACTGGCGGATTTCATCGGCACGAGCAAAGTTTTTCTCTTTTTTGGCATCTTTACGTTGCTGGATCAGATCTTCAATCTGCTCTTCAGACAAGCCTAAAGCTTCCTGACCAATATCAGACTTTAAGAATTCGTCGACATTGTGCTGTACCAGACCCAGAATATTGGTGAGATGGCGCAGAGTAGAATAATAAACAGCAGCCTGTTCCTGATTCTGATCTTTTACTGCACGGTTCAGCTCTTTATTCAGTTCAAATAATACAGCAATGGCTTCTGGCGTATTGAAGTCATCTCGCATGGCTGTATTAAAACGCTCAACAAAGTCTTGATCTAACGTATCAACCAGCTGTTCGCCATATACTGCCTGATAAGCTTTAAAAGAATGATAGAAACGCATCAGCGTATTTTTCGCTTCTTTTAAGGCTACATCAGAATAGTTCACCGGGCTACGGTAGTGTGAAGATACGATAAAGTAACGCACTACTTCTGGATGGAATTTTTCAATCACATCACGGATGGTAAAGAAGTTACCCAAAGACTTCGACATCTTTTCACCATCAACATTGATGAAGCCGGCATGCATCCAGTAATTTACATACTGTTCGCCAGTGGCTGCTTCTGACTGTGCAATCTCGTTTTCATGATGCGGGAAGCTTAAGTCAGCACCACCGCCATGAATATCAAAATGATTGCCTAGGCAGCAAGTTGACATCGCAGAGCATTCAATATGCCAGCCTGGACGACCATTGCCCCATGGTGATGCCCAAGAAGGTTCATTTTCTTTGGCATGTTTCCAAAGTACAAAGTCAAACGGGTGTTTTTTCTCAACTTCGACGTCTACACGTTCAGAAGCGCCTGCCTGCATATCTTCCAGTTTACGGCCTGAGAGACGCCCGTATTTGGCGAATTTTTCAACCTCGAAGTAAACATCGCCATTATTTGCCGGATATGCAGTCCCTTTTTCCACCAGCGTACCAATCATGTTTTGCATCTGATTTATGTAATCAGTGGCTTTTGGTGCTTCATCCGGTGCAAGACAGCCTAATTTGGCAAAGTCTTCATTCATGGCATCAATAAAACGGCTGGTCAGTGATGAAATGCTTTCCCCATTTTCATTGGCACGTTTAATAATCTTGTCGTCAATGTCAGTGATATTGCGTACGTATTTTACTTTCCAGCCCTGACTGCGCAGGAAACGGATAATATAGTCAAATGCAACCACTGTGCGTGCATGTCCGATATGACAGTAGTCATAGACCGTCATCCCACAGACATACAGATCAATCTGACCTTCTTTACGAGGTACAAATTCTACTTTTTTACGTTGCTCTGAGTTATATAGAACAAATGGTTGCATAGGTCTTCTAGAATGCTTTTACAAATGATGGCTCATCTTAACCTAAGCATTATTTTTCATAAAGTTTTAAGAAAAGTTTTCAAGGCTTTTTCTGCTGTTATTTCTATATTGTATAAAAAGACCAGCTATTGCTGGTCTTTTTAGATATCAGGATTTAGCTTCTGTTTTGCACTGTATTAACATCTGTTTGGTTTTTGGACCTAATGGATTAATCAGGCTGGTATTTAAAACACGCGCATAGTTCTGATGATCTTTCTGGTAGAAATCTACCGTAGTCCCTTGGTACTCGGCGGTAGTTATATATTGATAATCTTCAAAAGTTTTTTCAGACTTAGGCTCAATTGACTTTAATAAAGCACGCTTTTGCTTAGCAGAAATTAAGCGCAAAATGCTTTTTTCACCAATCACATAAGATAAGCTATGAGCTTTTTGCTTTGAACAATCTAAAGCATATCGGCCTTGAAGTTTACCTAGTTTTACCGAATCCCCTACAGCCGTATTGGCATGCGTAAATGCACTGATTGAAGTCAGGAGTGCAATACTCACAAATAATTTTTTCATAGTTTGCTCAATATTTAAAAATGGCGAAGCATAGGGTGAAAGCAAATGCTCCCACCCTATTGGCGAATTAATAGATGATTTGATTGTTTTTCAACAAATCAGCAAGTGTCGTCTCAACGTTATTCAATGTCAGCAATTCTGTCATTGCATATTGATTACCTGAGATCGCTTTTCCGCTGTCATCAACAACTGTCTCGCCATCTCGGTCAATACTAATAATCGTATGACCATCTTTGACTTCAACAGATACAAATTTCGCTAGGTCAATACTACCGCCTTCAGATTTTTGATCTGCTAACAGTGCAGAAATATCAATCTTGTCAGCATTTACATTATAAGCTGAGTTATCTAGCTCATTTACCTTCTGACGTATATCGCCTACCGTAAAGTCAGTCCAAACATCATGACCATTACCACCCAACTTGTCGTGTTGGTTCAGCAAGTCAAAGATCACAGTATCACTACCGCCTCCCATCGTATAAACATCATTCGCTGAATCGCTATAGACATATTCAATGATATTTGAACCTTTGACGATCTTAGCGACATCAATTTCAATGGTAGATTTATCAGTTTCACCAGTTGGAGATATCAGCTCATAAGTCATAATCTCACGACCACCACCTTGACCATTTGGTGTATAGGTATAAGCACCTGATTTATCAATAACGAATGTACCGTATAGACCTTCAACCGTAATCGTTTTAGCACCCACGATTGGATCTAAAGAAAGTACTTTATTACCGACTTTCAGAATCGTCTGGTCTTTTAAACCTTCACTAAAGATATCATTTTCAAGTAAATTACCTTTGATAACATTTGCTTCATCAGCATAGTTGTAATCAGGATCTGCCATCCAACGATCTTGATAATCTTGAGTTCCTTTGATTTCATATTGATAATCAATACGAGAACCGAGCACACCGTGCACTTTCATTTCTAAGATGTAATAACCCGCTTTAAGATCTTCTGCCATAAACTCTAAAGAAGTACCACCTTTTTTAGTTGATACATCTGTACGTACAACTTCTCTGACTTGATTACCTTGTTCATCAGTAGTAAGACGGATCAAGTCATAAGAAATTTTTACATCATAAGATGGCCATGAAACTTGTGCTTTCGCATCAAATTTAAAATAGAGGCTATTCGTTGAATATTGCGAATGCGGTGCAATCGTAAACTCAATCGCTGTTTCTTTTACTTCATTCTTAGCAGGTGCGTATAAATCATCTTTATACACAACTTTTTGATCTACAAAATCATCATGACGAAGAACCATACCTGCTTTAGTCGATGAAGGCTGCCCATTGATATCAAGTACATCACGTTGTGCATCTACACTACCAATTTTCACATTGATTGCAGAAACAGCTGTCTCACCTGTTAATAAGTCTTTATAAACATATGTAAAGGTATCGATAGCACCATAGTTTGGCTTCTGCGAAGTTGTATCAACTGTGTATGTATATGAACCATCTTTCGCCACAGTCAATGTACCAAACTCACCTTTGATATCTAAACTTTCACCAGTGAACTTTTGACCATCAACTTGAATCATTTCAATTTGATCTGCTTCCAGCTCAACTAAATGACCTTCAGCGATTGCTTCATATGCATATCCATCATCAGTTTCTTTAGGCTTGTAATAATCAGCCACTACTGCACTATCCAATTTGAGGGTTGAGCCACCCAAAACTTTCACACCACGATCTGTGAGGAATGCTTTATATTGACCTTCTGTTAATGCCAGTGTGAACGGATCATTATGAATACCGCCCAAAGGAATACCGAGTACAGATAGTGGAACGATCAAGAATTTATCTTGGAAATGGTATAACTCCCACTGATTTGTCTTCTCATTCAACTTATAAATTGCAAAGTCTGAGATTGCTGCAACCCCTACTGCAGAGGTGCCTGTTGCGGAGAACACGGTTTCAATCACTTTACCTGCACCAACATTTAAGTTAATCGCATTGCTTGAACCGATGACATTCACATCCAACACATTCCCTAAACCAACACCTGCAACGCCAAATGATGTTGCTGATGCTTTGCCATCACCTAAAAGCTCTTTGATTGCAATCGTTTCAGGATCCGCTGGCTCGTACTTTTCTGAGAAAATAACTGTTAACTCCGAAGCCTCAACGTTCATGTGGGCAATCACAGTATCTACGTCTAATTCAACATCGTGTAGATTCAACGTAATGTCGAGGTTTGCCTTCGTCATTTGACCTGAAATTGGATCATAGATGGTATATTCGAAACGATCGACGTCACCATAGTTGAAGTTTTTCGTTTCAAATGCTGTATAGGTGTATTCACCATTGGTAAATAAAGTTAATGCACCATATTTACCATCAATTTTAGTTCCCACAAAGTTTTGATCATCCTGAATCATGACTGTCTGGGAATTTTCAAGTGTCACACTTTTCGCAGAAATCACGTATGTGACTTCTGGATTGAGAAGTAAATCTGCTTTATTGTCTTTGTTCACATCCGTGATTACATTACCTGTTGCTTGACCTGCGACAGAAATTGGTTTCACGTAATCCAATAATAAATCTCGTGTGGTCTCTAAAGTATAACCAAACAATGCATTGATACCACGTGATGGCTCTAGTAATACAATATATTGCCCTGCATCCAATTTCTTTGTGAGCTCTTCAGATACACCACCTAACAGTGCTGCACCAAACCAACCTTCAACTTGATCGTCGAGCTTATATTGCTTGGTAATATCATCATATTTATAAATAAATAGATCAAAATCAGCGAGTATTTGCACACCACCTGTTTCAGCTTTAAAGGTAATTAAACGTTCTGTATTTTCTGCAACATTAATCTCAAAACGGTTTTGGGGGTCAATTAAACCTAAATCGAGCACACTACCCAAGCCAATATAGGCTACATTGAATGTTGATTTAGAAACTAGAGGTTGACTCTCTACACTTGGATCAACTGCAAGTGTTAAATGATTCACATCATCATAAGCAACAATCTCAGTGACTGCTCCGCCATTAATATCAATCGTCAGTTTATTTTGATGAGTTAATTTTCCATTCGTCGCAGTATATGTAAATACGTCAGTTTTACCGATTAAGTTGCCTTGAGCATCTTTCGCATGGGCTGACGAATTTAATTTGTATGTGTATGAACCATCTTGTGCAATCGTCAAAATACCATGTTGACCCACCAACTGAACGGATTTTGCCTTATCTTCAGAGGTAAATTGATAGACTTTACCGAATTGATTAGAGACCTCAACTATTGAAAGTTCATCGAGAACCTTATTAAAGTCATTTGCTAAGACATTACCAGAACGTTCAGAGTCCTCATAGAAGTAAGACTTGAACTCAACAGAAAGCTGAGTTTTTTCAAATAAAGTTAATGTGTTACTTACGAGCTGAGCAACAACTTTATCCACGATACGATCAACTAATCCCACCACGTCCTTGATTACAGGAAGATTCAAAATCTCATGTAATAAACGTGATACTGGTAAAGTCAGTACATTTAAAACCTCAAGCGTATCTTCTAAAAGCTTTTTCAATCCCGCAGTTGATGGACTGTCTGGATCCAAAATTTTAGCGACTAAATCTAATATAATTTCTTGGTTATTTTCACCAAGTAAACCACCATCTCCTAATGCCCCTAAACGAATATCTTTAATTGCCTCAGTTAATACACTATCAGACTTATAAGGAACAACGCGATAATCGCCTTCTGTTAGTCCACTGAAAGTAACCTCATAGTTCTTATTTTTCACTGAACCTAATGCGTATTGTGTACCTAATGAAGCAACAACCCCATTACCACTCAATGGAGCAGACATAACCGCTTCCCATTTCTGAGACGCTTCACTCCACTTTTGCAATTGAATACCGTAACCTTTCGCAACAGTCAATAAACCTACATTAGTAAATTCCGCACGAATTTCACCAATTGCAGCACTTTTCACTTTAATCGGCTCATCTACTTTAGCACCTGCACTGAAGGTCATCATACGCTGTGCTGATGGTTCTGATGGTTCTGATGGTTCTGATGGTTCTGATGGTTCTGATGGTTCTGATGGTTCTGATGGTTCTGATGGTTCTGATGGTTCTGATGGTTCTGATGGTTGGACTACACCAATTGAGCCTTCAACAGCAGCTTGATCTTCTCCCTCTAAACTAATACCACCACCAATGTTTCCTAACAAACCAGCAAATGTGAATTTTCCTGCGTTTCCTTCGAATGTATGTTCACCTACACCTGTACCTAACTCAACTTCATCTGGTTCAGTCAAACCTAACTCAACATTAAATTCTTTAGAGGCATTTAGATCTAGTGTATTTCCTTCAGCATCTTTAAGACCTGCAACCGCATTCACATTTGCAATGCCGTCTACTAGACTAATTTCACTCACATTAAAATCAAGAGACCAATTGATATTACCATTTGCATCTTTTGTCCAAACAAAACCGTCTTTTGCTTGATTCTGATTTAATGCTGTTAAATCAATTTGACGTTCAACCACATTACCATTGATCAGAATAGAAACCTTGAGATCAGCAACATTCACATCACTAGGTAATGCAGCAATTTGACCTTTAACAGTCACATAACCATCTTCAACTTCAGAGGCATCAACCTTAAAGTCAGTCCCTTCAACTTCTGTAATTACATGCAATTCATCAAGATCAGATGCCGGATCTAATACTTGGATATCAAGTGTGAAACCTTCTGTAACTGGAAGTTTTAAAGTATTACCTGCATCATCTACAATAACAGCAATGGCTTGAACTGAAGGTTGATCACCATGTTCGAGTTTTAGACCGGTTGTTGAAACATCAGCTGTCCATTTACCATCTTTATCAGCCACGACGGTTACTTGCTGTGTCACACCTTTATTGGTAATGCTCACCACAACTTCTTTTAATGCATCACCAGCAGCAGTTGCGATACCAGATACATCGCCTTGAATTGTGATCTTGCCATCTTTTTGCTGGCTTTCATTCACAACTATCGTTTGTTTTTGATCTTGGATAAATAATGCTTCACCTTCAATCTCTGTAATACGAATAACCGCGTCTTGTGAGGCAGTGTCAGTATCAATAGTAAACTTAAGTTCAGGTGATGAACCCTGTGTTACACCATTACTGTTAGCAACAGTATAGCTCACGACATATTCTGCATCATTCAATGGTTGTGTTGGTGTATAACTCCAAGTACCGTCACGACCAACAATAATTGGTTGATCCGTAACGACAACTTTACCATTTATCGTTAGGGTAATAATCTCACCTTCTACACGACCAGAACCTTTGATTTCTGGTTTGTTATCGTTAGTTTTACCATTTGATTCGATTAAACCAAGAATTAAAGGGACGTCATCCCACGCTTCTGGTGCTGTAGTCGGTTCACTTGGCGCTAATGTACCCACAATAATTGAACTAGAAACAGAATCAACATTATCCCATTCATCTGTTGCAGTCACTTTTACAGGATTCAGGCCTTCACGTACTGGCATATAGACGTTCAATGCTTTTGCCTGAATTTCAGCATCATTCAATACGTAACGATCGCCATTTACAGACACAATATCGCCAACTTTTGCATCTTTGCCAAGAGTTACTTTTAACGACGTATAAAATTTTCCGCTCATCTCTGCTGCATTCAGCGTGCCATCTTCATTAACATCATTTAAGAAGGTCAATGATTCGACAATGTCACGCTCTGTACCAATGACTGAACTATCTACGTCAAAGAATGTAAATTCGACATCCGTTTGCTTTTGGGCATTTTGAGCATCAACTTTAATAAAGTTGAATCCGTCCAATACTGGAACATCATTAATCGTGACAGATTTTTCGCTAATATCAGCATCTGTCAGCTCACGTTCAATACCATTAGCCTTAATGATATCACCTGCTTTAGCATCCTCTCCTAAATGGATTTTAATGTTGATCTTAGAATCTGGTGAAAGTTCATCAGCTGTAATTTTACCATCACTGTTTTCATCACTTAGCAACTCAATCTTAGTGACTAAATCAGCTGAGCCTGATGCACCATTTAAAGACTCAAGCCACTCCGCTTCTGATAAAACTGGTTCACCAGCTGCTGAGGCTTGTTCAACATAAAGCTCATATGCAGATTTACCATCAACGCCTTTTGCAGAAATACCTGTATCCGTTGTACCAATAAACCAGTTGCCGTTACTACCGATATATGGTGTTAAACCGTTTTGACCTGCTGCACCAGTGGCACCTGTCGCACCTTGAGCTTGTACACCTGTATCAACACCATTCACATGCCAGTTGCCGTTGATGATTTCAACTTTGGCTTGGACTGGAATGTCGGTGCTTTCTTCACCG
>NZ_VPEB01000042.1:0-2433 GCF_013417415.1 Acinetobacter sp. YH12254
AGTACCAGCGTACGGCCCACAGAATGATGTCACGCTGAAAATGCCGGCCTTTGAATGGGTTCATGTGCAGCTCCATCAGCAAAAGGGGATGATAAGTTTATCACCACCGACTATTTGCAACAGTGCCCGAAAATCTGCTTCTCTGTGAGAGTACGGGTTCGAGTCCCGTCGTCCGCACCACAAAGCCAAACATCCCTGCGATGATCGACCTCTGGGCGTTTGGTCGTGAGCCCGCCACCCTCGCGCTACGCTTTGCGCAGGCGTCGAAGGCGATCAGGTGCGCCCATCGATTCCGTCGAGCACCATCGCTGCGAGTTCATCGCTGGTGTGTGCACCACTATCGAGAACACGGGTTGTGCATGGAAGCCGTTCCCTTGCGGCCAAGCATCGGGCGACATTCGCTAATCGCCACTCTCGAATCTCCGCATTTCGATTCGGGTCAGGATGCATGGTCTGGTTCGCGATCCGGTGACGCAATAGGTCCTCGTTGAGCGTCAGAAAGATGTGCAGCAGCTGATCGTCGATCCGCCTTACCCCGTCGAGTATCTCAGTCAGATAGTCCGGGTGCACGAGCGTCATTGGGATGATGATGTCCTGCGAGTAATTCCTTCGAATCTCCCTGACCGCCGCGATCGTAAGTCCCCTCCACAAGGGGAGATCCTGATAGTCTCCGCTCGCTGGCATGGGGACCGTTTCTTTCACCACGAACCCGATTTCCTCGGGGTCAAAGATCAGCGATTTGGAACGCCGATCGCGCAGCCGCTTAGCGAGCGTCGTCTTTCCGGCGCCGAAAGGTCCGTTGATCCAGATTATCATTGTCGACGGCCTCTAACCTGAAGGCTCGCAAGAGCGCTCGACGGCCTCGTGCGGAGGCACGATCGGAGTGGTTCCGAAATGCTTCTCAAGATAGGTGACGCCGAACGTCACGATGTCCTGCGCGTCGAACAGGTAGCACTGAGCAAAGCCCACGACACCTTCTCGATGGCGACCGAGCTTCACGTAAGCATTTGCTATAGTTTCAACCGCATCCGGCTTTCCTTCGATAGCAAAGCAATCGAGAATGCCGTTTGAATCGTAATCCGATGCCGTTTTCCAGGCGACTTCACCGTCTCTTCCAAGCATCGGCATCTCATACGTCACCCACCGTTTGTTGGGGATATCGGCAACCGCCTCGGCGTAGTGCAATGCGGTAACGGAGTTTAGCGGCGCACCCAACAGCAGGGCCTTCCCGCCAAGGCGAACGAACCGCTCGACGGGCGATCCTTCCCCCAAGGCGTGACCGAGTTCGTGAGGCTCCGTCAGCGTTTCAGCCAGCGGACCAACCGCGACCATCGATGCATCGGGGTGCGCGCTGCGCCGCGCGCCGGGGGCTTGAACCAGAAATTGATTCAGCAGGCCGAACCCACGGTAAGTCCCGGCTGTTGCGGGATCGAACGGCAGCCAGGTACGGCGGGCTTCGTCATCCAGCCGAGCGCCATTCAGAGTCTCCTCGTAGGGTGATCGGTCCCACGACGCGTATCCCATCACAGTGCCAGTCGGCCCAACCGCGGAGCGTAACGCGGCAACGACCGTCTCCGCTCCTCCTTCGACCGGACCAATCGCTTTAAGTGAGGCATGCACCATCAAGAGGTCACCGGTTTGGACTCCGAGTTTTTGAAGCGCCTCCGTTATTGCCTTCCGCGTATGCATCGCGATATCTCCTCTAAACTGCAAAACACTATACCTATCGAGATATCACTCTACTATACCTATCGAGATATAGAGGTGGTCCCACTTGTTTGAACAACTAAAAGCGTATTTATAAGTGATATTCCGCTCTAGTTAAGCCACCTTGTTTTGTTGGGGTAGCTGATCATAGTAAAACTCATTTGGTGTCATTTTGTCTAGACTCGAATGAGGTCGTTTCAAATTATAAAACTCAAAATATGCACTTAATTGCTTTTTCGCATCTGTGACACTGCTATAAGCTTTGAGATACACCTCTTCATATTTAACGCTCCGCCATAATCGTTCAACCATCACATTATCTACCCATCGACCTTTACCATCCATACTGATTTGAATGCCATTTGATTTCAATACATCAATAAATGCATCACTGGTAAACTGGCTGCCTTGGTCTGTATTAAATATTTCAGGTCGACCATATTTTTCAATCGCTTCATTTAAAGCCGAAATACAAAAATCCACCTCCATACTAATCGATACCCTATGCGCAAGTACCTTGCGGCTATGCCAATCAATCACAGCACATAAATAAACAAAGCCTTTTGCCATAGGGATATACGTTATATCCGTAGACCACACGGCACTGTTGCAAATAACCACGAATGGTAAGCTGAAGACTGTTTTAGCTAAAGGTGCAGCATATGAATCCTTTCCATGGTCGGCATTTTCAGGGCGAAATCATTCTTTGGGCTGTGCGCTGGTATT
>NZ_VPEB01000043.1:0-2253 GCF_013417415.1 Acinetobacter sp. YH12254
TTGTGCCATTTTTCTTTATACTGTCACTTAGGCAGGCTGGACACTTGATTTCTAGAGTTATTCGCATTTCTCTATTTTATCAAAATCCAACCTGCTTTTTTTCAGCATACTTTTTGAAACACCACCAAAAAATAAACTTATATGGCACTTGCGTAATTCACGACAAAATGTGTCAAGTTTTGAAGAAGAGATGCAGTACTCAAGAATAGCAAGGAACTACACGGAGATGAAAAGCAGGAGGAAAATATTAAAAATGGGTGGTTTTAATAAAAAAAAGAGATGAATAACGCTTGTTACTCATCTCTCAGATAATGGGGGTGTTGAAATAGTGTTAGAAGGACTGCTCCAGACTTTCCAGTTCCATCATTAGTTCCAGCATCTGTTCTTCGGCTGTTTCCAGTTTGGCTTTCAGCTCAGTTTGCTCATTCATCAGTTTGAGCAAATCATTTTTACGTGAGGCATCATATAAAGCACTATCTCCGAGCAAGCTTTGAATTTCAGCCAGTCGCGGCGTAACCTTTGAAATCTGTGTTTCACATTTTTCGATATTTTTACGAATCGGGCGGCTCAGTTCCCGCTGGCGTGCCGCTTCCTTACGCTGTGCTTCTTTGTCCAGTCTGGAAATGGTTGCTTTGACTTCGACCTGAGATTTCACCGGCTCGGCTGGCTTCTGCCCGTTTTTGATCATCTCAATGCGGGCCTGACGTAACCAGTCGGCATAAGCGGTCAGATCACCGTCAAATTCACGGCATTGACCATTATGTACCAGCAGCAATTCATCACAGACACTGGCAATCAGCTGGCGCTCATGCGATACCAGCACCACAGCACCTTCAAAATCCTGCAAGGCCATGGTCAATGCATGACGCATATCCAGATCTAAATGGTTGGTCGGCTCATCCAGAATCAACACGTTTGGACGCTGCCAGACAATCAATGCCAGAGCCAGACGGGCACGTTCACCGCCTGAGAAACTTTCACTTGGCGTATCCATGCGTTCGCCGCTAAAACCAAAACTGCCCAGGAAAGAACGCAGGCTGGCTTCACTGATTTTTTTATCGGCAATACGGGCCAGCTGTAACATCGGGCTGGCATTGCCATCCAGTGCATCCATTTGGTGTTGGGCAAAGTAGCCAATATTGAGCAGTTCTGAATCTTTACGCAGACCCTGAAGCAATTTTAAATCACCGACCAGCGATTTAATCAGGGTGGATTTACCGGCACCATTCATCCCGAGCAAACCAATCCGGCTGCTTGGCGTGATCTGTAAATTGACATTGGTGACAATCAGCTTGTCACCATAACCAATATCGGCATGTTCCAGTTGCAATAAAGGCGAACTCATTTTGGTCGGTTCACGGAAACTGAAGGTAAATGGTGTATCAACATGGGCAGCAGACAGTTCCTGCATACGCTCCAGCTGTTTGATCCGGCTCTGTGCCTGCTTGGCTTTGGTGGCTTTCGCTTTAAAACGGTCAATATATTTTTGCAGATGTGCGCGGGTTTCCAGCTGCTTTTCATAAGCCTGTTGCTGCTGCGCCAGACGTTCACTGCGGGTGCGCTCGAAGGTCGAGTAGTTACCGGTATATAAAATCAGTTCCTGATTTTCAATATGTAAAATATGATCGGTAATCGCATCGAGGAAATCCCGGTCATGCGAAATCAGCACCAGCGTACCTTCATAGGCTTTCAGCCAGTCTTCGAGCCAGAGAATGGCATCCAGGTCTAAATGGTTGGTCGGTTCATCAAGAAGGAGTAAATCGGAACGGCTCATCAGGGTACGCGCCAGATTCAGGCGCATGCGCCAGCCACCAGAAAAACTTGAAACATCCAGTTGGGATTGATGTTCAAAAAAGCCCAGACCGGCCATCAGTTGCGAAGCTTTGGCCGGCGCAGAATAACCTGAAATTTCATCAAAACGGCCATATAAATGGGCCAGTTCTGCATCATCCAGCTGATCTGGCTGCTCCAGTTTCTGTTGAATATCCCAGTATTCTTCATCGCCGGACAAGACGAAATCAATGGCTTTCATATTCAGCGCTTTGATTTCCTGCGCCATATGCGCCACGGTCCATACCGCAGGACGGGTCAACGAACCGGTGTCTGACTCCATGCCACCAAGCAAAGCTGAAAACAGGGTCGATTTCCCGGCACCATTGACACCGGTTAGGCCAATTTTCCATCCTGGGTGTAACTGCATCGACGCTTTTTGAAATAAAACACGTCCACCGCGACGTATAGATAACTGGTCTA
>NZ_VPEB01000044.1:0-2145 GCF_013417415.1 Acinetobacter sp. YH12254
CAGAGTTAGAACCTCAATATTACCAGGGTGGTATTTCAAGATTGGCTCCACCGAAACTAGCGTCTCGGTTTCAAAGCCTCCCACCTATCCTACACAAGTAAGATCAAAGTTCAATGTCAAGCTGCAGTAAAGGTTCACGGGGTCTTTCCGTCTAGCCGCGGGTACACCGCATCTTCACGGCGAATTCGATTTCACTGAGTCTCTGCTGGAGACAGCGCCCCCATCATTATGCCATTCGTGCAGGTCGGAACTTACCCGACAAGGAATTTCGCTACCTTAGGACCGTTATAGTTACGGCCGCCGTTTACTGGGGCTTCGATCAAGAGCTTCGCTTACGCTAACCCCATCAATTAACCTTCCAGCACCGGGCAGGCATCACACCCTATACGTCCACTTTCGTGTTTGCAGAGTGCTATGTTTTTAATAAACAGTTGCAGGGGCCTGGTTTCTGTGGCTGCTCTCAGCTCAGGAAGCAAGTTCCATCACCAAAAGCAGCGTACCTTCTCCCGAAGTTACGGTACCATTTTGCCTAGTTCCTTCAGCAGAGTTCTCTCAAGCGCTTTGGTCTACTCGACCTGACCACCTGTGTCGGTTTCGGGTACGATTCCTGTGTAACTGAAGCTTAGAGACTTTTCCTGGAAGCATGGTATCAGCCACTTCACTGTACAAGTACAGCTTGCTATCAGTTCTCAGCATAGAGCACCCCGGATTTGCCTAAGATGCATGCCTACAACCTTTCACCTGGACAACCAACGCCAGGCTGACTTAACCTTCTCCGTCCTCTCATCGCATTACACAGAAGTATTGGAATATTAACCAATTTCCCATCGACTACGCCTCTCGGCCTCGCCTTAGGGGTCGACTCACCCAGCCCCGATTAACGTTGGACTGGAACCCTTGGTCTTTCAGCGTGCGAGTTTTTCACTCGCATTGTCGTTACTCACGTCAGCATTCGCACTTCTGATACCTCCAGCAGACTTCTCAATCCACCTTCATCGGCTTACAGAACGCTCCCCTACCACGCATAATAAATTATGCATCCGCAGCTTCGGCATATAGTTTTAGCCCCGTTACATCTTCCGCGCAGGCCGACTCGACTAGTGAGCTATTACGCTTTCTTTAAAGGGTGGCTGCTTCTAAGCCAACCTCCTAGCTGTCTATGCCTTCCCACATCGTTTCCCACTTAACTATAATTTTGGGGCCTTAGCTGGCGGTCTGGATTGTTTTCCTCTTGACTACGGACGTTAGCACCCGCAGTCTGTCTCCCGGATAGTACTCATTGGTATTCGGAGTTTGCATCGGTTTGGTAAGTCGGGATGACCCCCTAGCCGAAACAGTGCTCTACCCCCAATGGTATTCGTCCGAGGCGCTACCTAAATAGCTTTCGGGGAGAACCAGCTATCACCAAGTTTGATTAGCCTTTCACCCCTATCCACAAGTCATCCCCTGGCTTTTCAACGACAGTGGGTTCGGTCCTCCAGTTAGTGTTACCCAACCTTCAACCTGCTCATGGATAGATCACCTGGTTTCGGGTCTATACCCAGCAACTAATGCGCCCTATTAAGACTCGGTTTCCCTACGGCTCCCCTATTCGGTTAACCTTGCTACTGAATATAAGTCGCTGACCCATTATACAAAAGGTACGCAGTCACCGAACAAGTCGGCTCCCACTGCTTGTATGCATGCGGTTTCAGGATCTATTTCACTCCCCTCACAGGGGTTCTTTTCGCCTTTCCCTCACGGTACTGGTTCACTATCGGTCAGTCAGGAGTATTTAGCCTTGGAGGATGGTCCCCCCATATTCAGACAAGGTTTCACGTGCCTCGCCCTACTCGACATCATCATATAAGCCCTTTCGTGTACAGGACTATCACCGTCTACGGTCGCACTTCCCAGAGCGTTCCACTAGAACTTATATGACTTAATGGGCTCTTCCCCTTTCGCTCGCCGCTACTGAGGGAATCTCAATTGATTTCTTTTCCTAAGGGTACTGAGATGTTTCACTTCCCCTCGTTCGCCTTGCATGACTATGTATTCATCATGCAATACCTACCTTATGGTAAGTGGGTTTCCCCATTCAGACATCTCCGGATCACAGGATATTTGCCGCCTCCCCGGAGCTTTTCGCAGGCTATCACGTCTTTC
>NZ_VPEB01000045.1:0-1971 GCF_013417415.1 Acinetobacter sp. YH12254
ATGAAACTTACGTAAAAGTGAATGGCAAATGGGCATATCTATACCGTGCAGTTGACCAACGTGGCCATACTCTTGATTTCTATCTTTCTGCTAGACGAAATACCCATTCAGCTTATTGTTTTCTTGGTAAGATTTTGAATCATGTCAAAAAATGGCAGATTCCACGAGTCATAAACACTGATAAGGCTCATACCTATGGCCGTGCTTTGTCGCGACTAAAACAGGAAGGAAAGTGTCCTGAAGACCTGGACCATCGACAGATTAAATACAAGAATAACGTGATTGAATGTGATCATGGCAAGCTCAAACGGATCATCAAGGCTACGTTGGGATTCAAGTCTATGAAAACGGCTTATGCCACAATTAAAGGAATTGAGGTTATGCGTGCTCTACGCAAAGGACAAGCTTCATTATTTTATAACGGTAATATTCTAGGAGAAGTTTGGCTAGTAAATAGAGTTTTCGGTCTCTAAGCTTTTTTGAAGGGAAAATCATCGACTCAGATCCCTATTTGCAACAGTGCCGTTGTTAGTGGTTTGACCCACTAACAACTAACACGTTGGCTATTCATTGAGTAAATCCTAAACTCAACTAATTCTTTTATTTATCAGACAACCATTTTTCGACATTCGACGGCACATTCACGGCAAGCATCAGCACATTGCTGGCAGTGTTGATGCTCATGTTGGCTACATTCATCTGCACAGTATTCACAAGCCTTGGCACAAAGCTCACAAATTTCTTTCATAAAAGGAGATTCATTTTGCTGCATACGAGCACAGAGCTGACAAATATCTGCACAATCTAGACAACGCTGAATACATTCTCGCATCATCTCCAGATTTTCTTCTTTTAGACAGGCATTTGCACAACTGGCACAGGTAAGGGAACAGCTCATACATGCCTTTGCGCAATCTGAAAATTGGATATCGTTCATCATACTTACCTAAAGTCACTTGATTTAGGAATAAGCTAATCAAAAAAAAAGATATACACTAGGACGATTAGGTAAGGGAAAGTAAAATAGTCATAGATTTTGTTAAATGGTTTTAGGAGAGTGTAAATAAAACTGTGTAAACGCTTAAACTATCCCTCAACGCTGTTGGGGGGCAACACAGGTGTTTACCATGAAAGATGAAGCAATGCTGGCATTGGCAAAAGAATTTGCTAAGAACTTAAAAACAGAAGCTGACCTGAATAATTTCAGTAAAGCTTTAAAGAAACTCACCGTTGAAACTGAATAGCCACCGATTTTGTAGACACCTTTTAGTTAGATAAAATGGCTAATTAACGAGGTGCTTATGAGCAGTAAACGATACCCTGAAGAATTCAAAATTGAAGCAGTAAAACAAGTCACTGAGAAAGGTCATAGTGTGGCTGAAGTTGCTACACATTTAGGAACCACTACACATAGTCTGTATGCTTGGATCAAACGTTATGATCCACAGCAGCCCAAGACAACAGAATCTAGTGATCCAACTACAGAATTAGCGAAATTAAAAAAAGAGCTGCAAAGGGTCACTGAAGAAAGGGACATATTAAAGTGAAAGCACTGCTTTCACGCCGCTTCGCAAGCCAGTCCAAATGAGGTACGCCTTTATTCGGGACAACCAACATATATGGTCTGTTCGTCGTTTATGTTCAACGTTAGATGTTCATCACAGTGGTTATTACGCCTGGTTAAAGAAACCTACCAGTATAACTGCGAGGAAGCGGCAACAGCTTTCAGGATTAATTAAACAGTTCTGGTTGGAATCTGGCGGAGTCTACGGTTATCGCAAGATTCATTGTGATTTGAAAGGCACTGTTGCAAATAACCACGAATGGTAAGCTGAAGACTGTTTTAGCTAAAGGTGCAGTATATGAATCCTTTCCATGGTCGGCATTTTCAGGGCGAAATCATTCTTTGGGCTGTGCGCTGGTATTGTAAATATGGCATTAGCTATCGTGAACTGCAGGAAATGCTGGCCG
>NZ_VPEB01000046.1:0-1890 GCF_013417415.1 Acinetobacter sp. YH12254
AGGGTCGTGCGGTGGTGCGCCCTTAGATATTATTAAGAAATACATTCAAAACCAACAAGGTTAAAATCTGTGAAATTCACCTCCACCCTGACTGTCGGGTGGAGTCCTCTTTCACTTACAGATAGATGCAGAGTCCCAGTTAATGAGTGCTTTAGAAACCGCAGATCAACGTTTATACCAAGCTAAAAATAATGGCCGAAACAGAGTGTGTTTTAACTAACCTAAGTAGACTCCACTTTACTTATTTTCAGACAGCAACCAATCAAGAGCGTTCATTTTTACAATACCATTATAATTGGCTTCAGTCCCGATCGTGTCTAAGGTAAGTAAATACTTGGGATATGAATCAGAAATTTTCTGTAATGGACGTAACTCTCGGCTTAGTGTCTCCTCATTGAGGGTTTCTAATGCCACCTGATAATAAGTTAAATTCTGTAAAGTATCGACAGCAACAAAATCAATTTCATATTCATCAATCCGCCCTACATAGACCGTATAACCTCGTCTGACAAGCTCAAGATAAATCACATTTTCTAAGATATGACCTTGATCAGCATTAGCATCAGGCAACATAATGCGGCGCAATCCAACATCAACTAAATAGTATTTTTCAGAGGATTGTAATAACTCACGCCCACGTACTTTAAACTGTGCGGCGCTATAAAATAGCAAACTGTCCTGTAAGCCCCGAATATAGCGCTTCACTGTTTCAAATGAGATTTTAACCCCGCTTGAAACAAAGGTATTTTTAATTTTATTGATGGAAATGGGTGAGCCTGTCACGCTTGCCAAATATCTTGCGACACGCTCGAGAGAGTTAATATCGGCAGTATTTAAACGGGGAATAACATCTTTAAACATTACACTGGCATAGACTGCTTGCAAGTAATCATAGGTTTCCTGCTGGCTGGTCATGGCAAGCGTATAGGGGAAACTACTTCGCGTGTACATGGCATACAAATCACGATTGGATAATTGTTGGATGATCGGATTATTTTCAATATGCCACTGTTTAAACTCTTGGAATGACAAGGGTAAAACATGTTGCTCGATATAGCGTCCTGTGAGTAAAGTCGCAAGTTCTCCACTCAGAAAGAATGCATTTGAACCTGTAATATATAAATCGATATAATCCCGAACATATAAAGAGTCGACTACTTTTTCAAAATTGGTAACATGTTGTATTTCATCTAAAAAAACATAGTTTTTCTTGCTTTCATCAACTTTTGACAATACATAATCATGTAGTTTACGGTAATCGGTGAGTTCTTCAAATTCCATAAATTCAAAGTTGATGACAATGATGTTTTCGGCTTGTACCCCCTGTGCTTTTAGGTCTTGTTGAAACATCGCCAGCAAGGTGGATTTTCCAGAGCGACGTACACCCGAAAGCACTTTAATGACATCACGGTTTTGCCATGTATTCAGAAATTTTAAGTAGCTATCACGTCGAATATTAGTTTTTCTCACTGTTTCCACTTAAACTCTAAAGTTTTAATTAATTCTATCAAAATTTAGATACCAAGTGAAAATATATTTAATTACAAAGAAGGTTTCCAGTTCATGTGAAATATTTAAAATTCTAAACTGCTGTTATAGCAGTTTAGAGACGCTAATCACGACAAGCTCCAAGATACCAGGTCTACTCTTTAGACGAAATTTGATAGGTTTTCATCGATGAGATAATCCAAATTCTGTCTTTTTGATTATTTTCTATGTCATGTTATGTCATTGCTGCTGCGACTTAACTGCTATATAAATTAAGTGAAAAGTAAAAGGAATTAATATGTTAACTAGAGTGGAACTCATTTTTGTTGTGCTGATGGTCTCAGCCTTAATCCTAATTGCTTATGAAATGCTAAAAGGTTTATTTTAGAGCATCTATACAAT
>NZ_VPEB01000047.1:0-1641 GCF_013417415.1 Acinetobacter sp. YH12254
CCGTGATAAAGCACGTCCATATGTGGGTGCTTTATCCGTGTTGATCACTTGTGGAATTTGCCACTTCTTCACATTATTTAACATTTTTCCAAGAAAACAATATGCTGATTTGGTATTACGTCTAGAATGGTTTACCGTTAACATCAATATAAGGAATATAAAATGAAAGCAGCTCGTTTTTATGACCGAGGGGATATTCGAATTGAAGATATCCCTGAACCGAAAGTACTTCCAGGCACAGTTGGAATTCAAGTTGCGTGGTGTGGTATTTGCGGTACAGATTTACATGAATTCATGGAAGGTCCTATTTTTATTCCACCTTGTGGTCACCCACACCCAATTTCGGGAGAATCTGCACCTGTAACAATGGGACATGAATTTTCAGGCGTGGTTTATGCAGTTGGAGAGGGTGTAGATGATATCCAAATTGGGCAACATGTCGTAGTTGAACCCTACATCATTGCTGACGATGTGCCGACTGGCCCCAATGATAAGTATCATTTATCAAAAAATATGAACTTTATTGGTTTAGGCGGACGCGGTGGTGGTCTTTCTGAAAAAATTGCAGTTCAGCGGCGTTGGGTACATCCTATTTCAAATGATATTCCTTTAGACCAAGCAGCATTGATAGAACCTTTATCTGTCGGTCATCATGCCTATGTCAGAAGTGGCGCAAAAGCTGGCGATATCGCACTGGTTGGTGGAGCAGGCCCAATAGGCTTACTTTTATCTGCTATTTTAAAGGCTAAAGGTCTCACGGTCATCATTACTGAACTGAGTGCAAAACGTAAAGAAAAAGCGATAGAAGCGGGTGTTGCCGATTATGTACTAGACCCATCTAAGGTTGATGTAGTTGCTGAGGTAATGAAAATTACAGAAGACCGCGGTGTAGATGTCGCTTTTGAATGTAGTAGTGTCAATAAAGTCATGGATACACTCGTTGCAGCAATGAAACCAACTGGTGTAGTCGTTATCGTTTCTATTTGGAGCCATCCTGCCACAATTAATGTGCATAGTGTGGTGATGAAAGAGCTAGATATTCGTGGCACGATTGCTTATGTAAATGATCATCAGGAAACTATCCGTTTGGTTGAGCAAGGTAAGATTAATCTAGAACCTTTTATTACCCAACGGATTGCATTAGATGATCTTGTTTCTAAAGGCTTTGAAACATTGATTCATAATAATGAGTCTGCTGTAAAAATTATTGTTCATCCGTAGTAACGCCTAATTTGAACGACTAATTTGAATAAACTAGAAATAAACTCTATGTAGCTATTTCTAATATCTTTATAGATAGGGAATGAGTCTGTACGTACAGATTCATTCTCAAATTTACGGCACTGTTGCAAATAGAGATTTGAGTCGATGATGTTCCCTTTAAAAAGTGCTTAGAGACCGAAAACGCTGTTGATTAGACACACTTCACCCTGAGGCTGACCATAATAAAATGACGATGCTTGTCCTTTACGTAGTGCACGCATGACTTCAATACCTTTAATTGTGGCTAAGCCGTCTTCATAGATTTGAATCCTAATGTGGCCCTGATGATTCGCTTTAACTTACCATGATCACATTCAATGACATTATTTTTATACTTAATCTGCCTGTGCTCAATATCTACTGGACATTTTCCTTCTC
>NZ_VPEB01000049.1:0-1377 GCF_013417415.1 Acinetobacter sp. YH12254
AAAATGTATATCGTTGGCAGAAGAAATTATTTAGACCAGTTATCAAAAACTTCATTGATGACTTTATTCTCGATAAAAATCATCTGCTACCACAGAGAATCTATAAATAATAGTGCGTAAGTCCTATAACTTTACTGAATGGCCTAATGTAATTTTAGAGCACACGCCAAAGTAAGGTCATGCCAGTCAAAATCCTGAACTTTAAATCAATGGTTTAGAAGCCGTGAAACATCATCTTAGCAACGATTAAAACAATTCTTAGATTTATATACGTGACACTAAAAAGCCAGTACATATTGAACTGGCTTTTTTCTCAATTTGTCTAACGTGCGTTATGTAAATTTTAGCAAATCTAAACTGGCAGCCTAACTTAAATAACTGATGTTACGCAATAAGTGTATTTTTGAGCATCTTCGCCACTACATTTTGCGGTCGATTTTTTTAAAATTTACAACATATAGAATGGATGCGTAACATCAGTTAAATAAACTGTCTCCGATATATTGGTCCCAAAATCCTTAAAGATCTGACTGCATATTTTCCCACTGTGGAACAGCATGCCCATCAGAGTGAAACAAAAAAATGAGATTTTATCTCCAAACCCTTTATTATTTTTAAGATCGTATATGATTTTAGAAATTTGAAAGAAACTCAAACTTTAAAATATTCGAATCATGGGGATACAATATGAAAATCAAGTTAATCACGCTGACATTAGCACTATCCGCAGCATCACTGGCAAACGCACATAATCATGAACAGTTAATCAGTAATGATTACCAACTGTTTAGTCCAGAAATCACCTCTAAAATCACTGAGCACAAACCTGTTTCATTAGATTTTATTGCTAGTGCAATTAGCACCCCAACTCAGGCGGTATTAAAAGAAAATTTAGGTGAGACTAAAAACGTCGTAGTGATTAGCGATGCGGAAACCTGGTATTACGGTGTTCAAATCACCGATCAGGAAAATCAAAAATGTTCTGTCTCTTTTATTTTCGACCGTGAAAATGGCAAGTTAAGTACATCGGCAGATCTGGTCAGCTTCCACCAATTAGAATGTGAATTAGCCGTTGCCCAAAAATTAGAAAAGAAAAATAACTAACTCCAAACCAGACATTAAAAAGCCCGCAAATGCAGGCTTTTTAATTCGTCCAAATTTTCCATATATCACCCTGCCAGAATCCGGTTTAATGACAATTAAATAGAATATTTGAACTCTTATTGGCACTGTTGCAAATAACCACGAATGGCTTTGTTGCACAAAGATTTGAAATGCAAAGCGCCCCTAATTGAGCCAAATTTAAGGCGTAACTTGGGTAAGTGGTCGACCTAATTCCGTAAATCTGTTGAGGACTGCTACACGTGCATGAATTTC